>JAISWY010000083.1 GCA_031270925.1 Candidatus Symbiothrix sp. | reverse complement strand
CATAGCGACTAATCTGTGGACGGGCGAATCGGTGGAAATTTCCGGTGGGAAATTTTCGGTCAAACTTCGTCCCCATGCCTGCGGATTGTATATTTTCAAAGAAATAAATCAATAAATATTGTTTTATAAATAAAAATGGCATATATAAGCCGAAAAATATCAATTAAGAAATGCGAAATAAACAAGCCATCGCCAGCTAACGGTTATGCCATCATTATGTCGCATCTCTATATAGACATCCAAACATAAAAACCGAAGGAATAAAATACGCCGGCTCCAAACTCAAAATTATTCCTCAAATTTTGAATATTTTGGCTGAATTGGACGATGTTCATACCGTTCTGGATGGTTTTGCCGGCACCACCCGCGTTTCGCAAGCCTTGGCGCAATCGGGCTACAACACCATTGCAAACGATGTGTCCGTTTGGTCGGAAGTATTTGCGACTTGTTATTTGAAATCGAAACAACCGGATAAATTTTATCAGGGAATAATCGAACATTTAAACCATTTGAGAGGTTATGATGGCTGGTTTACAGAATATTACGGCGCAGATGAGGCCGATGCAAAACGTCCTTTTCAACGTAAAAATACGCGGAAATTAGATGCTATCCGGGATGAAATCGACCGCCTGAATTTAAATTGGGAAGACCGATGCGTTTTGCTTACAAGTTTGATTTATGCGCTTGATTCTGTGGATAATACGCTTGGTCATTATGTCGCCTATCTCTCTAAATGGGCGTCGCGCTCGTACAAGGATATGGTTTTGAAACTGCCGGCGCGTTTCCCAAACGAAAAAGATCATCAAGTGATTCGTGCGGATGTGTTTGAAACCGTTAAAAATCAAGTAGTTGATTTGGCTTATTTCGATCCGCCTTATGGCTCGAATAACGAAAAAATGCCACCGAGCCGTGTGCGTTACGCTTCGTATTATCACATTTGGACTTCTGTGATTTTGAATGATAAACCGGCTGTTTTCGGCAAGGCAAACCGGCGGGAAGATACGCGAGACAATGTTGCCGCCTCTGTTTTTGAAGAATTTCGTAAGAACGACGAAGGCAATTATATTGCCATGGAAGCCTTGCGAGAGTTGATACGGAAAACGCAAGCACATTATATTTTATTGTCATACAGTTCGGGTGGTCGAACCACCAAAGCCGAACTGTACAACATTATTAACGAATCGGGTAAATTGCTGAAATCCATTGAAATAGATTACAAGAAGAATGTAATGGGCGCTATGCGCTGGACAAACGAATGGATTAACAGCGAAGGAGATTACAAAGAATATCTTTTCCTAATGGAAAAATAATCCCGCGCTATTTTAGCTTCCGGAAAAAGTCGTTCCCTTTGTCGTCCACCAAAATAAAGGCGGGAAAATCTTCGACTTCTATTTTCCAAATCGCTTCCATTCCCAATTCGGGATAGGCCAAACATTCGAGGCTTTTGATGTTGTTTTGCGCCAGAATAGCCGCCGGCCCGCCAATCGATCCCAAATAGAAGCCGCCGTGTTTCCGGCAGGCATCGGTAACTTGCTGACTGCGATTGCCTTTCGCCAACATTATCATGCTGCCGCCGTGCGATTGGAATAAATCGACGTAAGAATCCATCCGTCCTGCGGTGGTTGGCCCCATCGAGCCGCTGGCGTAACCTGTGGGCGTTTTGGCCGGGCCTGCGTAATAAATCGGATGGTCTTTGACGTATTGCGGCAAATCTTCGCCTTTATCCAAAAGTTCTTTCAGTTTGGCGTGGGCGATGTCGCGGCCGACAACAATCGTTCCGTTCAACGACAAACGTGTAGCGACCGGATATTTCGTCAATTCGGCCAAAATTTCTTTCATCGGACGATTCAAGTTGATGCGAACCACATCGCCTTCGCCCGCTGTGCGGTATTCTTCGGGAATGTATTGTGCGGGGAATTGCTCTAATTTTTCAATCCAAACGCCGTCTTTGTTGATTTTTGCTTTGATATTGCGGTCGGCCGAACAGGAAACCGCCATTCCTACGGGACAAGAAGCGCCATGCCGCGGCAAACGGATAACACGGATGTCGTGCGCCAAATATTTTCCGCCGAATTGTGCGCCCAAACCGATAGCCTGCGATGCCTTCAACATCTTGTTTTCCAACTCAATATCGCGAAATGCCTGTCCGCCTTCGTTGCCTTCGGCCGGCAAATGGTCGTAATATTTGGTCGAAGCCAATTTCACGGTTTTTAAGCATAAATCGGCTGATGTTCCGCCGATTACAAACGCGATGTGGTAGGGAGGGCAAGCTGCTGTTCCCAAGGATTTCATTTTTTCGATGAGGAATTTTTCCAAAGTTGCCGGATTCAGCAGCGCTTTCGTTTCCTGATACAGATAGGTTTTGTTGCTCGAACCGCCGCCTTTGGCGATGCACAAGAATTTGTATTCGTCGCCGTCAACCGCTTGAATATCAATTTGTGCCGGAAGATTGCAGCCGGTATTTTTTTCGTTGTACATATCCAACGGCGCGTTTTGCGAATAGCGCAAATTCTCTTCCGTATAAGTTTTGTAAACGCCTTTCGAAAGTGCTTCTTCATCGCCGCCGCCCGTCCAGACCTGCTGGCCTTTTTTGGCCACTATGGTTGCCGTTCCGGTATCTTGACAGAATGGTAAAATACCTTTGGCAGAAACTTCAGCATTACGTAACATGGTCAGCGCCACGTATTTATCGTTGTCGCTCGCTTCGGGATCGGATAAAATCGCGGCCACTTGTTTTTGATGCGCCGGCCGCAAATAGAATGCGCAATCGTGGAAACAGGCCTTGGTTAAGCGGGTCAATGCTTCGGGCTTTACTTTCAGCATTTCTTTGCCCTCAAAAGTTGAAACGGATACGCCATCTTTCGTCAATAAATAATACTCGGTATCGTCGTATCCCATGGGGAACATCGCTTGATACTTGAACGGAGGTGTTGCCATAAATATCTTGTTTTTTAAATTAATGCCTGAACGGGACAGCAAAAGTAGCAAGAAAATTGCAAAACTCAAATAATCCGCTTATCTTTGCGACTTGTGTTGTGAAAATAAGTTAAATCATCAATTATTAATATCAATTTGTTATGTTTAAAAATCATCCCAAGGGATTAATTCCCGCCGCATTAGCCAATATGGGCGAACGATTCGGTTTCTATACCATGATGGCTATCCTAACCTTGTTTCTGATGTCGAAATTCGGATTGTCCGAAACGGAAGCAGGGGGTATGTATTCCACTTTTTACGGAGCTATTTACATTTTGGCTTTGCTTGGCGGCTTGATTGCCGACTGGACAAAGAACTATAAAGGCACCATCATCGCCGGCTTGGTTGTGATGTGTTTGGGTTATTTGTTCCTGGCTATGCCCGCTTTGATTACCACCCAATGGATTGCATTGGCGGCTTTGTTGGTTATTGCTTTCGGAAACGGATTGTTCAAAGGTAACTTACAGGCTTTGGTCGGTCAAATGTACGACAATGAAAAATATGCTAAGTTGCGCGATTCGGGTTTCCAAATTTTTTATATGTTTATCAATGTGGGCGCTATTTTCGCTCCGTTTGCAGCCGTTGCAGTGCGCAACTGGTTTGTGAAACTACAAGGATTCGCCTACAATCCCGACCTGCCCGATTTGTGCTGGCAGTTTAAAAACGCAACCATGTCGCAAGAAATATTCAACGGACGGTTTACGGAATTGGCTACACAAGTTTCGGGAAACGGAACGCCCGACATGAATACTTTCGCCGACAGCTATTTGAATGCTTTTAATACCGGTTTTCATTATGCTTTTTCGGTAGCGATTGTCGCGATGCTTATTTCGATGGTTGTTTTCTTCATTTATAAGAAGATACTGCCCGACAAAAAAGTCATTGCTCAAACCGGTAAACCACAAATCACAGCTGAACAAATCCGGCAAGATGCGAAAGAAATCAAACAACGGATTTTGGCTCTGTTCGCCGTATTTGCTGTGGTTATTTTCTTCTGGTTCTCATTCCATCAGAACGGATTAACGCTGACGATGTTTGCTAAGGATTATACGCAATTGCGAGTATTCGGTTTGGATATTACCGCCGAAATATTCCAATCCATTAATCCGTTTATTGTTGTAATTTTAACTCCCGTTATCATGGCGTTGTTTGCGGTATTGGCTAAAAGAGGGAAAGAACCTTCCACTCCTAAAAAAATCGGGATCGGGATGGGGATTGCAGCAGCGGCTTTCCTTGTCATGGCCATCGGTTCCATCGGTTTGCCTGCTTTGAACGAAGTAAAAGACGTGGGCGGATTGGATTTCGATTTGCGCGTAACGCCTTGGCTGTTGTTCGCCACTTATTTCATATTGACCGTAGCCGAATTGTTTATCTCGCCTTTGGGACTATCGTTTGTGTCGAAAGTGGCTCCCGCTCATTTGCAAGGTTTGATGCAAGGCTGCTGGTTGGGTGCAACTGCGGTCGGTAATTTCTCGTTGTTCTTGGGCGCGATGATGTACAAAAACATCTCTATTTCAATTACTTGGACGGTATTTGTAACGGTTTGCCTGCTCTCGATGATTGCCATGTTTGCAATGGTTAAGTGGTTGGAGAAAGTTGCGGAGTAATTTATTGAATTGTAAGAAAAGCCGGCTTTTTCTATCAAAGCCGGCTTTTTGATTATTGGAATCATATGGAAGCGCGTCATGTCGAGCGAAGCGTAGCGATTGGGGGCTGCGAGAAATACATCGACCTCCTCAACCCGAAGGGTTGAATGGCATTGAGCCGGAATATCCTTCAACTTGTTAATTGATATATTCAACCCACTTCGGGGTTGAGGGGAGTGTGGTTATTTCGCTATCCCCCTATCCCCCTAT
This sequence comes from Candidatus Symbiothrix sp., assembly GCA_031270925.1. Taxonomy (GTDB): domain Bacteria; phylum Bacteroidota; class Bacteroidia; order Bacteroidales; family Azobacteroidaceae; genus Azobacteroides. Next base: position 2,516 of record JAISWY010000083.1, on the reverse strand, counting down.
CGCTTCGCTTCATTGGGGGTTATTAACATTCAGACCTGCGGTCTGTAGCCTCTGATAAACACAGGGTTTGGCAGGTGACTCGTTGGAACTGCCGTTTTGGGGCAAAAGGAAGTTAGCCTTTATGACCTTGCGCCGCTGTCCATTCGGGAACGTAGTTATACTGCCCGCCGTTCGTTCTTCCGTGGACTTCGAGCGCTATGTGCAGTGTGTCAGGACTCTCGATTAATTATTCCGAAATACCAGTTCCCCTTCCGCAGCATCCACAACCATCGTCTGTTCTTGGTCGATGCTGCCGGCCAATATCGCTTTCGATAAGGGATTCAAAATCCGGCGCTGAATAGCCCGTTTGACCGGTCGCGCCCCGAACTGCGGATCAAAGCCTTCTTCGGCAATCAAATCGATGGTCTTTTCGGTAATTTGCAAATTCACGCCGTTTTCCGATAATTGTTTTTTAACTTTATTTAATTGCATTTCAACGATTTGCCTGATTTCCGATTCATTCAAAGGCGTAAATTGAACGATTTCATCAATCCGGTTCAAAAATTCGGGACGGAAAGTTTGTCGCAACAAATCGGGCGCTACATTCGAGGTCATAATCACGATTGTATTCTTGAAATTGACCACGCGGCCTTTGTTATCCGTCAACCGACCGTCGTCCAAGACTTGCAAAAGCAGGTTGAAAACGTCGGGATGCGCTTTCTCTATTTCGTCGAATAACACCACTGAATAGGGCTTCCGGCGCACGGCCTCAGTCAACTGCCCGCCTTCCTCATAACCCACATAACCCGGAGGCGAACCGATGAGGCGCGTAAGGCTGAATTTCTCCTGATATTCGCTCATGTCGATACGGGTCATCAAATTTTCGGCGTTGAACAAATATTCGGCGAGAGCTTTCGCCAATTCGGTTTTTCCCACGCCGGTAGTTCCCAAAAAGATGAACGAACCGATGGGGCGCTTCGGGTCTTGCAAACCGGCGCGGCTCCGGCGAATGGCGTCGGAAACAGCGGCGATCGCTTCGTCCTGACCAATAACGCGCTTGTGCAGTTCCTTTTCGAGGTGTATCAACTTGTCGGATTCGCTTTGCAACATCCGCCCAACGGGAATACCCGTCCAGCGTGAAACCACTTCGGCAATATCGTCGGCGTTCACTTCTTCTTTGATCATCGCATTCTGGCCTTGCATGGCGCCCAATTCCTGTTGGTAATTCTCAATTTTCGTTTCTTTTTGCTTTAACAAACCGTAACGGATTTCGGCTACTTTGCCGTAATCGCCTTCCCGTTCGGCGCCTTCGGCCTGAAACTTCAGGTTTTCGATGTCGATCTTGTTCTGTTGGATTTGATTGATGATGGCGCGTTCCGATTCCCATTGTACTTTGAAACGCTTTTCTTCGGTGCGCAGATCGGCGATTTCGCGATTCAAACTTTCCAGTTTAATGGTATCTTTTTCGCGCTTGATGGCTTCACGCTCAATTTCCAGTTGTCGGATTTTGCGCGTGATTTCGTCCAAAGATTCGGGAACGGAATCGACCTGCATCCGCAAACGAGCAGCGGCTTCGTCCATCAAATCAATGGCTTTGTCGGGCAAGAAACGTTCTGATATATAGCGACTTGATAATTGTACGGCTGCAATAATCGCATCGTCTTTAATTCGGATTTTGTGATGGTTTTCGTATTTTTCCTTCAATCCACGCAAAATCGAAACGGCGTCGGCTTCGCTCGGTTCGTCGATTAATACTTGTTGGAAACGGCGTTCCAAAGCTTTGTCTTTCTCGAAATATTTTTGATATTCGTTCAAAGTCGTTGCGCCGATCGCCCGCAATTCGCCGCGCGCCAATGCCGGTTTCAGGATGTTGGCGGCGTCCATGGCGCCGTCGCCGCCACCGGCTCCCACCAAAGTGTGAATTTCGTCGATAAACAAAATGATTGCGCCTTCGGAGCCAATCACTTCATTTACAACCGATTTTAATCGTTCTTCAAATTCTCCCTTGTATTTGGCGCCGGCAATCAATGCGCCCATATCCAAGGAATAAATTTGCTTTGATTTCAGATTTTCGGGTACATCGCCGCGAACAATCCGGAAGGCCAGACCTTCGGCTATGGCGGTTTTTCCGACGCCCGGTTCTCCGATGAGAATCGGATTGTTTTTCGTCCGCCGACTTAAAATCTGTAATACCCGACGAATTTCCTCGTCGCGTCCGATTACCGGATCCAATTTTCCGGCACGGGCGCGTTCGTTCAAATTAATTGCAAATTTCGGCAACCATTGGTAATTGCTTTGGGTTGAGTTATTTGTATTCGTGTTCATATTCTTTATTTTCTCCTTCAGGATGGATTCCCTGCAAAATATTTGCCAAACACGAATGTGTGCCAAAATGACATAAAAACCATTAACGAAGAGTTACGGCCTCGCCAGCCTGTTCCTCAATTGCGGATTAACAGGAATCAGCAACTGCGGCGTTTCAAAAGTAGCGGATGCAGAATAAATAATATAGCTGTCGTCCGAATTTGCCGCCACCG
>JAISWY010000062.1 GCA_031270925.1 Candidatus Symbiothrix sp. | reverse complement strand
CCCGACAAACGCAAAAATTCTACCAACGACAAGTCGTTGTTCGCATCTGAAACGTGTGTTAACACAATATCGTTATCACTGCCCGACAACTGCAGATAATTTTTGTCTGTCCAGTCAATTCCACGTAAAATCGAATAGAAGCCGCAGTTACAGTACGCCCACGAGAATACACTACTATTGCTTGGTATATCGGCAGTATTATAAATACCTAATGCAGTGTTTGTCAGGAAATGCACTGCCAGCTCACTTTTCGGTTGCGCATGAAGAATGGGAACGCCTACATCACTTTTCCATTGCCAATTAGGATGGCCGAGCGGCCCGTCTGTCTGATCCATTTTCGCAATCATATCCATTATGGGATATGTCCCAACATAGTAGTTTGCAGCTCTTGTAGCCATTACGCAACATAATAATGCCGCTAAAAATAAGTACTTTTTCATAATGAAAATTTAAAATGTTTATTGATATAAATTTATTTTTTAACGATTTTCGTAACCCTTCCGGCTACTTTCACGAAATAAACGCCGTTCGCCAAATGCGAAATATCCAAAGTGCTTTCATTGGATTTCAGCCGTTCGTTTCCGGTAATATCGTAAATCCTTAGCGTCGAATTTTCGGCCTTGTTGTTTACCGAAATTTTACCGGTTGTAGGATTCGGATAAATGCCGATAGCGTCCGATTGAACATATCCAATTCCAGTGGGAGCCCTGAACTTACCGACAACCAGCGTATTGCCGGCAATCGCCCGGATAGTATAAATATTGTTCACTATTTCGGAAGTTTTATCCACATCGTTCACGATCAGCGATTCCAATTCGCTTCCCTGATAGGGGCGGATATACACCGGCACATCCGTACCGTCGAGTATGCCTTTCTTTTCCCAATAAGGGAAAGTAACATGCAAGCTGATAGGCGCTTCAGTCGGCAAACCGGTTACGCCGGTAGAATCCAAAGCAAGCGTAACGGTATAAACCGGTTTAGCATCGAGATAAGCGGGATAAGCGGAGGGTTGTTTTGCGACGTTGATATTTTTCAATACCGGCAGCGGATAATCTCCGTTACCCATCGTCCAAGTGTCGGTAAAATCCCAACCGGAGGCTTCGTAGGTTTCCTGTTGTTTCAACTGTGCGGCAGTCAAATTGAAGCCGTGCTTGTTTCGTTTGTTCAAAATTTGATATTCTTCGCCCAGGCCATCTTCGCCTGTATCGCTCGGGAGCAGACGTTTGTAAACGTTGTCTTCGGTATTGTTGAACTCCATAACATCCAATCCGTAAGCGTTATCGGCAAATTTATAAAGAGTGCTTGCGGTGCTGCTGCACTGATCGACCCAGCCTCCGGCAAAACGTCCGGTAAAACTCGGATTGAAACCGTCGATAGAGTCGTTGATAGCAAAGCAGTTATGGTATTTTACCATACCGTACCAGCCGTTTAAGCGCCCGACAAAGCCGCCGGTGGTGTTTAGATACCACGAGCCGATGTTGCGCACGGTGTTGGTGGTATAAATGCGGTTCATCGAAACTGCAGCTTCCTGATTAAAAGCATTTCCAGCCACGCCTCCTACTTTATTTTGCCCCGCTACGCTGCCCGCAACATAGCAATCTTCGATGAGCGTGGCAACATTTTTCCCGTAAAATGTTCCGCAAATTCCACCCACGTTGGTGTTTCCCAATACATCGGCTTTTACATACACGCCCGAAATATGACTTTTGTTACCGGCAATACCGGCCAAAGCGCCCACATTGTATTGTCCGACAATGGAATCGGCTATAATAGCCAAATTGGAGATCTCCGCGCCCGGCGTTTGGTCGTCGCCCACCACCGAAGTCGAACTGTCGCCCGTTTTGATGTCGCGGCAATAGCCCAGCGTTCCGAAAAGTCCCACGTAATCAAACGTATCGCGTTTGCACCACAAGCCGGAAATAACGTGTCCGTTGCCAATCAATTTTCCGCTGAACGGAGTGGTGGCGTTGCCTATCGGCAGCCAGCCTTGTTCGGGATAACGATCGGCGATATATGCGGCGAGGTCAATATCGGCAGTCAAAGTATATTCGCCCGTCGGATTGTAGCGGATACTGTCTAATTTCTCGGCGGTGCTGATGTTGGTATCGACCACATAAAAAGGCGCTGTGAGCAGAATGTTTGCCGTAATAGTTCCCCATTCGGAATAATTAGCATTGGCAAGTTCCACCGTAAGGGTTTGCCCGACCAATGATTCGTCGAAAGAGAACAGGCCGTTGTTATCGGCAGTTGGTGTCGCGCTCCAGTTCGAGAAAGTCGTAGCGATAGCCGCTTCCGCGCTCAAATCTACCAGATTGGAGGGGAAAGTCAAATGGACCGTTCCCGTTGGCGTATAATTCAGCGTAGTTGCTTGTATATCCGCCATTTTGCTGAACAGTAAAGTTGAACCGGCAATTTCGACGGTTGCGGCGTTCACTTTCAGCGTTACCAGATTGGGCGCTCCGTTGATGCTGAAATATTCCATTGCGTCGTTGCCGGACAAATCCACTTCTTTCAGATTAACCAGCGAATCGGTTTCGCTCACATGTCCCACAATGGAGATGTTGCGGAAACGGTTACCCGACAGGCGCAGAAATTCCAGAAAATAGAGTTCGTGCCAGGAGTTCGCTTTCGTAGCGAATACAATGTTGTTTTCGCTACCTTCTTTTTGCAGGTAATTTTTACCTGTCCAGTCGATACCCCGCAAGGTGGCGTATTTGCCGCATTTGCAGGTAGCCCATTTCAAAGTTTTGCCGTCGCTTTCAATGTCCGACGAGGCATAAATACCAAAAGCGGTATTGTACATCATAGCGCCGAAAACGCCGTAGTCGGGCTGACTGTGCCATATATGATCGCCATTCGCCCCAATCCAGGGCCATGCAGCATCGCCGCGCGGTCCCTCGTCGGGATCCATTTTAGCAATCAAATCCATCAGAGGCGTCATACCTCCCGTTGGATAATTGGCATCCGCATTAGCCGCTGCCACACAGCATAAAAATGCTGCCAAAAAGGTGAGTTTTTTTTTCATAAAACAATAAATTAAAAATGTTTAACTTCAATTATATGGACTTTCCCATCCTTCGTTTTGATCCATTTTTGCTTTCAGCAATTCGGAATACGGAATGGGATAGTGATACATATTTTCGGTAAATACGCGCTATTCGACTTCAAATTCGCGCCATGTATTAATTCTGGAACCGGTGCCGTCGATTTCGATTCCGTGAACAGGAGCGTTTAAGACCTGTTCGGCTATTTTCCATCGTTTCAAATCCCAGTAGCGATGCCCTTCAAAGCAAAGTTCGATGCGGCGTTCGTGTCGGATGCCTGCCTTTAGGCTTTCGTAATCGACCGGTTTGTTGTTTTCAAACGTCGGCATTCCCACGCGGGTGCGCACGGCATTCAGCGCATCAAGAGCCGAAAGCGTATAACCGGCGGGGACTGTTGTTGGGCCGTAAGCCTCATTCATCGCCTCGGCGTAATTCAAAAGGATTTCGGCATAGCGGAAAATGACGAAAAACTTGTACGAAGCGCCGGAATTGGTCTGCAAATCGACATTTGGATTGACAAACTTGCGAAGGTAATAACCTGTATGCGTGTAGGTTGCATCTTTATTCAAACCGGAAGTCTGTCCAAGTCCTGTTGCAACAGGATTCGGATTGGATCCATGTTGGCGGGTGCCGTTGTAATAAATCCACCATTTCAGGCGGGGGTCGCGCGCCGGATTTTCGTAGAGATTACGCGCCGGAGAAACGGTTTCGCCGGCGATTGCCCACACTGCATCGTTGCCGTCTTTGTTCTGAAAAGCTTTTATCAAATCGTGCGTTGGGTTGGTGCGTCCTTCGCCGCCTTGCGCCGCTTGGAGCGTCAGCCCGCGGGGAAATTCGGCGCGTTCGATTTCGGTGCTGTTGGCAACCGCATAGGTCGCAAAAAGTATTTCCTTGTTGTAAATTTCCGTCCAGATTTGCAACGATTCATTCCATTTGCTGCCGGTCGAGCTTAATAAGCCGTATTCGGGCATATCCAATATTTCTTTGGCTGCGGCAGCTGCGGCTTCCCATTTGCTTGCATCGTTGGCCGGGTTGTTCAACGGACTGGCGGCATAGAGCAAGACACGCGATTGCAAGGCACCGGCCGAAGCGCGGTTGGCGCGGCCGTACATTTCCACTTTATCCACCCAGGAATCGGGCAGCGAGTCGGCGGCGTTTTTGCAACATCCGAGAATGTATTGCACACATTCGTCGTAAGTGCTGCGGGGAATATTGGCCATGTCGTCGTTCAACGTCAAACGCTTTTCGGGTAAAAGAGGTATGCCGCCGTAGCGTTTCAGCAATTCAAAATAAAACAGACCGCGTAAAAACCATGCTTCGGCGCGGTATTGCTTGGCATAGCGGGCGTTCAAGGCAGGGTCTTGCGCGTTTTGATTGGAGGTTACAAAAGTGGCGTTATCCACATTTTCGAGGAAAATGGTTGTTTTGCGGATGGCGGTGTAATACTTGCTCCATGTACCGCTTTCGGCAAAACTGCGCGCCGTCATCGAGCCGTCGGTCATTGTTACCGCGCCGCCCGAAAGTTTGGCGCTTTTCGCCTCGTCGGAGATACAGGCTTCCATGGCGCCGTCGATGCCGTACCAACTGCCGGGGATGGAGTTGTAGATGTTACTCAAAAATCCGCGGGCGCGGGCAGGGTCGGAAAAGATTTGCTTTTCGTCTAATGTTCCGTCGGGTTCCGGCGTAAGGAAATCCTGGCAACCCAATGTCTGAATCGCAATCAAAAGGATTAACGGAATTTTGATATTTTTCATTGTGTTTCGCATATTCTGTTTTTTAATTTTTCATTCTCAATTAAAAAGTGATGTTTATTCCCAAACTGATTGTCCGGTTGTTCGGATAAGCATAGAAAGCATAATACGGTTCGGGTTCGGGATCGTAGTCTTTTACTTTGTCGAAAGTAAAGAGGTTGTAGCCGCTGATATATGCTTTGAGCGCTTGAATACCTGTGTTTTTCAGTGTTTTTTCGGAGAAATTATACGCGAGGACAATGTTTTTCACGCGGATATACGAACCGTCCATCACCCAGAAATCGGAAGACTGGCGGTTGTTCGTATTGGCGGAAGTAGTCAGTCGCGGATATTTTGCCGTCGCCGCAGTTTCGGGCGTCCAGGCGTCGAGGGCATATTTCGTTGCATTGCCCGTACCGCTCAGGAAAGGAAGGTAAATTTGCTCCATCATTGTCGAATTTTTCACTACGCCTTGAAACAGTCCTGTCAGTTCGATATTTTTCCATGTAAAACCGATATTCAGGTTGGCTACCGTTTCGGGCGTTGTCAGCGAACGTCCGATGTAAGTGCGGTCTTTTTCGTCGATCACTCCGTCTTCGTAGATGTCACGGTATCGCAAGTCGCCGGGACGAACCGCGCCGAAAGTAGCTTGCGAAGGGATTCCTTCTTTCAGTTTGCCGTTTTCAAAATCGTT
>JAISWY010000058.1 GCA_031270925.1 Candidatus Symbiothrix sp. | reverse complement strand
GCCTCGTAATTTCATTCGCGAAAAAATTGCAAAAAAACAAATTGAGTATTAACTTTGTAAAACAATTAGAAAAATGAAAGAATTGAATTTAAACGCTTGTGACGTAGAAGAAATGAATCACCAAGAAATGGGAAAAATTGATGGCGGTCTCATTGGTGCATGGGGTTGGTTTTGGTCTGGTTGCAAAATTGGATTGATTGTCGGTGCAAGTGCAGCAACAGCTGCATTATTGTGTTCTTAATAGTACGAATTAGAATTTCTCTATTATACACGAAATAAAATAGTTTTATGATTTTGAAAGAACTACAAATAGAGTCGTAGCTCCATCTTGAAATCTTTATGATTTATCAATAAAAAGATATCAGGTACTGTTGTTTCGTTTTATATAGATAATGTAATATGCCCCAACTCTTTCCCCCCGAAATAATCCACGACACTACCGCCACACTCTTCACAAAACGCAATTCTCCAACATGGCTTGTATATCTGGTCGTGTTACTCGCCGTTACAGCCGCTTTCGCGTCCCTGCCTTTTGTTTACGTGCAAGTAAGCACGCAGGCGCGGGGCATCATCCGAACCCCCAACGAGAACAACCAACTGCAAACCGCTGTGTATGGCGAAGTTGTAGATATTCGTATCGCAGAAAACCAAACGGTTGCACTAGGCGATACGCTGCTGGTATTGAACTCAGAAAACATTGATGTTCAGATAGATAGAACACGTGAGAAAATCCGCGAAAATACGGCTTTCATCGCCGATATTTCCGCTTTACTGTCGAATCAATTTTCCCTGTTGAAAACTCCCAAATATCTGTACGAAAGCAATTTATACCAATCATCGGAAAACGAGCAGCAAACGAGAATCATTTACCTGCAACAGGAATTTTCGATGACGGAACAGCTTTATAACAAAGGAGCGATTGCAAAAAGCGAATTTTTGCAATCCCAAAATACTTACGACAATGCCGTGCGCGGCCGCGAAAACCTGCGCGAACAGTTCCGCAACCGATGGCAAGCCGAGCGCACCGGCTACGAACTGGAAACCAAGCAATTACATTCCGAAATCGCCCGCTTGGAAGACGAGAAAACCAAATACGCCCTGCTCGCCCCGGTTGCGGGAGCGGTTATTCAGTTTTCGGGCATTCAGCGGGGCAATTTCATTGCGCCCGGACAAATCGTCGCTCAGATTTCGAATAATTCCGGTTTGCTGATCGAATGTTACGTCTCGCCTTCGGACATCGGATATATCAATGAAAATCAACAGGTTAAATTCCAGATGGACGCCTTCAACTACAACCAGTGGGGTTTGGCGCAAGGGATAGTGACGGAAATCTCCAACGACATCATTTCCATGAACGAGCAGCCCGTTTTCCGCGTGCGATGTTCGCTTGATACGCCTTTTCTTTCTCTGAAAAACGGCTATCGAGGCAATCTGAAAAAGGGAATGACGCTTACCGGCCGTTTCTATTTGACCGACAGATCGTTATGGCAATTGCTTTTCGATAAAATAGACGATTGGTTAAACCCCAATGATTTTTATGAAAATTAAACAACGCGATATAACCGACTGCGGCGCCGCCTGCATTGCTTCGGTCGCCGGACACTACAAACTGAAACTGCCCGTTTCCCGCATTCGGCAAATCGCAGGAACAGACACACGCGGCACCAACGCGCTCGGAATGGTGCAGGCCGCCGAACAGCTCGGTTTCGACGCCAAAGGCGTGAAGGGCGGTATTGAAGCGCTGCCCAAAATCCCGCTACCGGCCATCGCGCACGTGATTGTGAAAAACGTTTTGCAACATTATGTCGTCATCTATTCCGTTGGTAAAAAGAATCTTACCTACATGGATCCGGCCGACGGACAGATGCACTCGGAGACGATAGAAGAATTTCAAAAAATCTGGTCGGGCATACTGATTTTGCTGGTTCCGGGCGAAACCTTCAAGGAAGGGAACGCAAAAATATCCCTGTTCAAGCGGTTTATGTTTCTGATTGCGCCGCACAAAAGCCTTGTCTCCGCATCGCTTTTCGGCGCGATTATTTACACTTTGCTTGGTTTGTCGTCTTCCATCTACATTCAAAAGATTACGGACAATGTGTTTGTCAACGGCAACCGGAACCTGTTGAATTTGTTGAGTATCGTGATGATAATCATACTGCTGGTACAGATTTTCATTGGCGTGAACAAAAGCGTTTTGATGCTCAATACCGGTCAGAAAATTGATGCACGGCTGATTCTGGGTTATTACAAGCATCTCTTGAAATTGCCGCAACGCTTTTTCGATACCATGCGCGTGGGCGAAATCATTTCAAGAGTGAACGATGCCGTCAAAATCCGTGTTTTTATCAATGATGTGGTTATTTCGTTGATTGTCAATATTTTGATAGTATTATTTTCCTTTGCGCTGATGTTTGTTTACAGTTGGAAATTAGCATTGATTCTATTGATTTCAATTCCTTTATACATTCTTATTTATCTGGTTACAAATAAATTAAATAAAAAGCGGGAACGGAAATTGATGGAAGACAGCGCCGACTTGGAAAGCCAGTTGGTCGAGTCGCTCAATTCCGTCAAAACCATCAAGCAGTTCGGCATTGAAGATTTTGCGAATATCAAGACCGAAAATCGCTTTATCCGGCTGCTGGATTCGGTTTACCAATCATCCATCAACTCATTTTTCAGCGGAAATTCTTCCGAATTTGTGAGCCGAATTTTCACGATTATCATCCTTTGGACGGGTTCGTATTTGGTCATCGACAGCACGATAACACCGGGCGAATTGATGAGTTTTTATGCGCTCATCGGCTATCTCACGGGGCCGGTTTCGAGCCTGATCGGGATGAACAAAACGGTACAAAATGCCCTGATTGCAGCCGACCGCCTGTTTGAAATCATGGATCTGGAACGCGAGAACGGCGAAAACACTATGGAATTGAAAGTGGAAATGCTGGGCGACATCCGGTTTGAAAACGTGTCGTTCAGTTACGGAACACGTGTCGATGTTTTCGACAATTTCAATCTGGAAATCCGGAAAGGCGAATTGACGGCCATTATCGGCGAAAGCGGTAGCGGAAAAACAACGCTCGCTTCGCTGATTCAGAAGCTCTATCCGCTCCAATCGGGAAAAATCCTGATTGGAGATACGAATATCGAATACATTGAAAATCAATCGATTCGGAAAATGGTCGGCGCGGTTCCGCAGCAATTGAATCTCTTTGCGGGAAATGTAATCGAAAACATCGCATTGGGTGAGTTCCATCCCGATTTACAGCGTATTATTGAAATTTGCACCCTGCTCGGAATGATGCCTTTCATCGAAAAACTGCCGGCGGGATTCAATACTTATCTCGGCGAGAACGGCGCATCGCTTTCGGGCGGACAAAAGCAGCGTTTGGCAATCGCACGGGCGCTCTACAAAAATCCCGAAATACTGATACTTGACGAAGAGACATCTTCGCTCGATTCGGAAGCGGAAAGTTTTGTGCAACAAACCATTCAAAAACTTAAAAAAGAGGGCAAAACGATTGTCATCATTGCCCACCGGCTAAGCACAGTAGTCTATGCGGATAAAATTGTAGTGCTGGAAAACGGCTATGTCGTTGAACAAGGTTCGCATAATGAACTGTTCGCCGCAAATGGACGGTATTTTCAAATGTGGGAAAAACAAGGATTTCATATTTGGCAAATTCCCAAAAACAAAGTATCTTTGCGACCTTGAACCCTCAAAAAAACAAGCAATGGCTGTAGAGATTAAAGAAGTTACAACCCTCGCGGAACTTCGCAAGTTTGTAAAATTCAATATTGAATTGTATGCCGGTAACCCGTATCACGTACCCGGCTTAATCGACGACGAGTTGATGACCTTGGATCGTAAACGAAACCCAGCTTTTGAGTTTTGCGAATCGATCTGTTTTTTGGCCTATCGGGATGGAAAAATAGTCGGCCGAATCGCCGGATTGATCAATCATCGCGCCAACGAAACGTGGAATCAGCAATACGGCCGTTTCAGCTTCGTTGATTTTATCGACGATGAAGAAGTGTCGAAAGCGCTCTTCGATGCAGTCGAAAATTGGGTTATCTCCAAGGGAATGAACGGCATACAAGGGCCGCTCGGCTTTACCGATTTAGATCACGAAGGTCTGTTGGTTTGGGGATTCGATCGTGTAGGAACGATGGCCACCGCTTACAGTTTCCCGTATTATCAGGAACATTTGGCGAAATACGGTTACAAAAAAGATCAGGATTGGCACGAATTTCTAATTAAAATTCCAAAGGAAATTCCCGAAAAACACCAGCGCATAGCTCAAATAGTGATGGAAAAATACGGATTGACCATCAAAAAATTCAAGCGCACCAAAGATATTTGGCCTTACGCTACAAAAATTTTCGAACTTTGGAACGAGGCTTACAAACCACTCTACGGCTATTCGGAGCTTTCGCCCAAGCAAATTAAATATTACATCAACATGTATATCCCGATGTTGCGCTTAGATATGATTACCCTAATCGTTCGCAAGGAAGACGATGCGGTAGTCGGCATCGGCATCACCTTACCGAGTTTGTCGAAAGCCTTGCAAAAAGCGAAAGGCTCACTACTGCCATTCGCTTGGATTTCGCTGCTGAAAACGCTTTACGGCAAGGGAAAACTCGTGGATTTGTACATTACCGGCGTGGCGCCCGAATACCAAAGCAAAGGAGTTAATGCTTTGTTATTCTATGATTTAATTCCCGTTTTCAACAAAATCGGATTTGAATACGCCGAGAGCAATCCCGAATTGGAAACCAATATCAAAGTACAATCGCAGTGGGATTATTTCGAGAAAGAACATATTAAAACACGGAGAGCATTTATCAAAAATTTGGAAAAATAGTGCATGGAACAAGAAATTAAATACGACGACAGCAATATCAAATCCCTCGAATGGTGGGAACACATCCGCCTCCGTCCGGGAATGTATATCGGTAAATTCGGCGACGGAAGCGCAGCCGACGACGGCATTTACGTCCTCCTGAAAGAAGTCATGGACAACTCGATCGACGAATACATGATGGGATTCGGCAAAACGATCGACATTACGATCGAAGATGGCGTGGTAACGATTCGCGACTACGGACGCGGCATTCCTCTGAAAAGCGTGGTCGATGCCTCATCCAAAATGAATACCGGCGGAAAATACGACTCCGAAGCGTTTAAGAAATCGGTGGGGATGAACGGCGTGGGTATCAAAGCCGTAAACGCTCTTTCGTCGTCGATGCTGGTGCAAAGTTTTCGTGACGGACAAACCAAAGCCGTTGAATACAGTCGTGGCCGAATTGCTGAAAATCCGAATATTACTACTACATCCGAACCTAACGGAACATTGATTCATTTCATTCCCGACAATGAATTATTTAAAGATTACCGGTTTTCGGATCAATTCGTAGAGCCGCTGTTGAAGAATTACGTCTTCCTCAATGCCGGTTTGATCATCAATTACAACGGCAAAAAATTCTTTTCCAAAAACGGATTGGAAGATTTGCTGAACGAAAACATGACTTCCGAGCCGCTCTACCCGATTATCCATTTGCAGGGCGACGATATTGAAATCGCCATCACGCACTCCAATCAATACGGCGAAGAATATTATTCGTTCGCCAACGGACAATACACCACGCAGGGCGGAACACATCTCTCGGCCTTCAAGGAAACGATTTCGCGCGTAATCAAGGAATATTACAACAAGAATTTCGAATATTCCGACATTCGCATGGGAATTTCGGCAGCGGTGGCCATCAAGGTACAGGAACCGGTCTTCGAATCGCAAACAAAAACCAAATTAGGCTCAAAAGACATCGGACCCGAAGGCCCCACGGTAGCCAAATTCATTGGCGATTTCGTCAAAAAGGAATTGGATAATTTCCTGCACAAGCACGCAGACATTTCGGAAACGATGTTGAAGAAAATTACCGATTCCGAAAAAGAGCGGAAAGCCATCGCAGGCGTAAGCAAATTGGCGAAAGAACGCGCCAAAAAAGCAAATCTGCACAACAAAAAACTACGCGATTGCCGCCTGCACTATTCCGACCAAAAAGGCGATAATTTGAAAGATACCTGCATTTTCATTACCGAGGGCGATTCGGCGAGCGGTTCGATTACACAAAGTCGCGATCCGAATTTTCAAGCCGTGTTCAGTTTGCGCGGTAAACCACTGAATACTTTCGGATTAACCAAGAAAATCGTTTACGAAAACGAAGAATTTAATCTCCTGCAAGCCGCCCTGAACATCGAAGACGGACTGGAAAGTTTGCGTTACAATAAAGTGATTATCGCCACCGATGCCGATGTGGACGGAATGCACATCCGGTTGCTGATTATCACGTTTTTCCTGCAATTTTTCCCCGATTTGATTCGCAACAATCATGTTTTTATCCTGCAAACGCCGCTTTTCCGCGTGCGAAACAAGAAGGAAACCATTTACTGCTATTTGGAAGAGGAACGGCTGAAAGCGGTTGAAAAGCTCGGTCCGAATCCCGAAATCACGCGCTTCAAAGGCTTGGGAGAGATTTCGCCGCAGGAATTTAAGTATTTCATCGGAAAAGACGTCCGCCTCGACCCGGTAACGATGAAAAAGTCGGACGCCGTGAAAGAAATGTTGGAATTTTACATGGGCAAAAACACGATGGAGCGGCAAAACTTCATCATCAACAATCTGGTTGTAGAAGAAGATATATGAAAACCGCCGTCTTTCCCGGAACTTTCGACCCGTTTACCATCGGCCATTTATCGCTGATAGATAGAGGCTTACAACTATTCGATGAAATCATTATCGCCATTGGAGTAAACGCCAACAAAAAAACGTTCTTCCCCTTGGAACAACGCATCGAAACCATCGAAAAGATATTTGCCGGCAATCCCCGCGTGAAAGTTGCATTTTACGACGGCTTGACGATCGATTATGTGCAATCCACCGGTGCGCGGTTTATTTTGCGCGGCATCCGTTCGGTTAATGATTTTGAATACGAAAAGAATATCGCCGATGTAAACCGGCAGCTATCAGGTATCGAAACGATTGTGCTGTTTACCGAGCCGCAATATACGCATATCAGTTCGTCGATTGTGCGGGAGTTGCTGGCTTATGGGAAGGATATTCGGGCGTTTGTGCCGGAGATGGC
>JAISWY010000403.1 GCA_031270925.1 Candidatus Symbiothrix sp. | reverse complement strand
TCTCATCGGATTGGCGTTGTTGAATACGCTCTTTGAAATAAACCCAGATCCAGTAAATGATTCCGCACAGCAATAAAAAATAAATCAGCCATGCCCATATTGTGTTCCAAAACGGAGGTAAAATGGTGATCGAAATGATTCTCTCATCCAATATCTCCTTGTCGGTGCTGCTGAAACAGCGCACGATAAACCGGTATTTTCCCGAAGGAATATTGGTATAGGACGCTGTTTGCGTGTTGCTTTGCGGAATCCATTCCGAATTAAATCCTTCGAGTTTGTAATCGTAAAGATAATTGTCCGGGTCGTAAAGATCGATTGATATAAAGTCGAAAGCAAATGTGTTTTGGTTGTGGGAAAGCGTTATATGCGAAATATCGTCGACCGGCGCCGGCAACACCTGCGGGTCGTCTTTACTCGTAACGGATTTATACGATATTCTGAAGTCGGTGAAGTGGAAGTTGGATTTCTTTTTATTGTGTTTTATTCTTTCGGGATTGAAAATGATTGCCCCGTTCCGGCTTCCGAAAGCCATTCGCCCGTCTTTCAGCAAGGCATACGACATGGGAACAAATTCTTTCTCCGGCAAATCGGCTACGCTTGATAACACTTGCCGGGTTTGCGGATCGAAATTAAACAAACCGTTGTCGGTACTTATCCAGAAAGTATTGTCACGGTCTTTTAATATTCCGTAGATGCAATTGGAGGGTAAATCGCCCAATATATCCGAATAATTTGAAACTTTCTGCGTAGTAATATCAAAACAGTTTAATCCTCCGCCGTCGGTGCCGAACCAAAGATTGCGGCCAATCAGAATCCCCGAATAAACATACGAATTACTGTATGAATCGTTTTTGATAACTGCCCCCACATGGCGGTCGAATTTTCCCGTTTGCTTGTTCAGGAGAAAAAAGCCGATGGAGGTAGCAATGAATAAAGTATCGTTGTTGAGGGGAACAATATTCCTGACTTGCGTGATGCTGTCATAAAAATCAAGTTTTTCCTTGCCGTTTTCGTATGAGATGCGCGTGAGCGGATTATACAGGCCGCCAAACCATAAATCTCCGTCTTTGTCGATAGCAGAAGCATAAATGCAATCCGTTTCGTTTTTTCCCCTGAATGATTTTGTGTGACTGATAATCTTTTTGTTTTTGCCGAGGCAATATACGCCGATATTGTATCCTCCACACCAGATTCGCCCCCAATTATCTTCCGTCAGAGTAAGGAAGCTGTTTTGTTTTTCAAAAAAATGCGTCCATTTCTTTGTTTTAATATCATACATACTGATTCCCGAATTGCAGGCATACCACATATTTCCATCACTGTCTTCGAGAATAGCGTTTACGTGATTGTCGATCAAAGATTCCCGGTCGTGTGGGATATGATATGCCCGGTCGAAATCGTCATATCCTTTTAGTATGGTTAAGCCTTCATGATAAATGCCTACCCAAATACTTTTATCATCAATTAATATGTCGTAAACTCCATTTCCCGCCAATTGCCCGTTGCTGTTATATTTGTCGGAGAGGAACCACTCAATCTGTTCTTTCGTCCGGTTTATCTTATAAATACCGCTGCCGTCGGAGCCGATTAACAAATTATCTTTGTCAAGTTCTTTGATGACCCTGATCGGATTGAGTGAGATATTTTTTGTGTAATTGTGTTTCAAATATGTTTTCTTTCGCGTATCCCACAAGAATAATCCGGAATTAAATGTTCCGATCCATATCAGATGATGTTGCTTGTCGTAGAATAACGAAGTAATATGATGGTCTTTGCAAACGGTTTCTTCCCCCGCTGTTTCTCTGTTTGCATCAACAAAAACCAATCCGGCGGTCGTTCCGGCCATCAGCACGGAATCATTGATGCAGGTTATTTTATTGATGCCGATCCCGTCGAAATATTTTTTGCTTGCTTTTCTTTTTTTCGTAGCATCGAAAGATAAAAGCCCATTGGAAGTTGCCATCCACAAATGATTATTGTGCCAATATATATCGCTAAGCCAAAACGAATTGTCGCTGACTTCCCGGATCGAAAGGTAAAAAACGAATGCGTCGGAATAAGGATCATAATAGTAAATATTGCCCCGGTTGTTATAAGCCCACAGCCGGTCGTCGTCGCTCATGTAAATTCCGGTTTGCAGGAAATTTTCGTTCGGAATATCTCCTTCCGAAATAAGTTTATATTTTTTGTAATTACTTCCATCATAACGGTTTATGCCTGTTTTAGCTGCGATCCAAACAAAACCTTTTTTGTCTTTTATGATATTAAAAACCGATTGATTTACAATACCTTCTTTATTAGTCAATTGCTCGTAATTAATATGTCCGGAAGAAAAAAACAAGCCGGAAGAGCAAATCATGTTGTATAAAGCAAAAACAATAAACATTCCCTTTATGTAGCAAGTACTCGGCAAAGATATAATAAAATCTGAAATAATGCCTCATTTATGCGTTGCAAAAAGAGCTTGCGTGTCTTCTTTGCGTACTTTGTGGTAAAATTAATATTTAACCGCAAGGGACGCAAAGGGTTCGCAAAGGGCGCTATCATTCATTTATTCCATTTTTTAATGATACCGTTTCTGTGGTTAAATCTTTATCCGTAAACAATTTTCCCCTGTTCATCACGATACTGATCAAAACTCTTATTGTATTGATCCATAGCGCGTAAACTCATTCCCATGCTCGAAAATCCGCCGTCGTGGAAGAGATTTTGCATAGTAACTTTTTTTGTCAAATCGGAAAACATCACGATGCAGTAATCGGCACATTCGTCGGCTGTGGCGTTGCCCAAGGGCGCCATTCGATTGGAAAAATCCATTAATCCATCAAAGCCTTTGATGCCGCTTCCGGCGGTGGTCATCGTGGGCGATTGCGAAATGGTGTTGATGCGCACGTTCTTTTCCCGTCCGTAGATGTAACCGAAGCTGCGGGCAATCGACTCCAGCATGGCTTTGGCGTCGGCCATATCGTTGTAACCGAACAAAGTGCGTTGCGCCGCCACGTATGACAAAGCTATAATCGAACCTCCCTCGCTGATTGCATCCATTTTCTTGGCTGTTTGTATCATTTTATGAAACGAAACTGCTGAAATATCCAAAGTTTGATTCAAAAGATTGTAATCTAAATCGTCGTAAGGCCGTTTTTTGCGCACATTCGGCGACATTCCGATCGAATGAAGTACGAAATCAATCGGCCCGCCCAAAATTTCCATCGACTTGGCGAAAACCATTTCCAAATCTTCGAGATCGGTGGCATCGGCCGGAATGACTTCGCAATTCAATTGTTCTCCTAATTGGCTTACATCGCCCATCCGCACAGCTACCGGCGTGTTGGTCAATGTGATGTTTGCGCTTTCTTCTACCGCTTTTTCGGCCACTTTCCAAGCAATCGACAAATTGTTGAGGGCGCCGAAAATAATGCCCCGTTTTCCTTTTAATAAGTGATGACTCATTTGTTCATTTTTTAAATTCGGCACAAAAGTAGTAAAAGTGTGCAATATTTTGGACTTTTTCTCAAATTTTAATACCTTTGTCGCTTTCAAAAATACGAAGAAAGATGGAAAAGTTACAATTAATAATTTGGTTTACAGTTGTTTGCATGTTTCAAACCCTTGCTTACGCTCAAGATAACCGCAAACCGCTTTCCGGCGAGCGAATTGAGCTATTGAAAACGACTGAAGCAATCAGGCAAGGCGTGGACACGACCGAGCATTTCCGCGAAGAAATGCAGCGTTTCCGTAACGAACTCCGTCGCGGTTTGGAACAAGGCGAAAACGATCCGGAATTTCCCGCGATGATGGAAGAGTTCCGCAAAGGCTTATTGATTTTTGAAATTACCAACCGCGAAGTATGGATGAAATCCTACACCGATACGGCCGGTTTGCGTTTGTTTTTCGAACAGAATAAAGACCGTTTCCGATGGGATGAACCGCATTTCCGGGGCTTTGTCGTTCATAGTCAAACCAAAAGCGATCGCGAACGGATGCAGGCCGAAACAGCAGGACTTGCCATTGTCGAAGCGCATACCTTTTTGAAAACAAACTATTTACGAGAAGATACCATTCAAATCAAACTCGGAGACATCAAAACGTTTACCAAAGGACAAGACGAATATGTGGATGAATTGATTTTCCGAACCGGAAAAGGCGTTCCCTACCTCGAATTTCCGCGTTATTTTGTAATAGGCGAATTGCGGGAGCAGCCACAGGAATATCCGGATGTTTTGGCGGAGGTTATGGATGGGTATCAGCAATATTTGGAAAGCTTATGGTTGGAGCAGCTGGATCAAAAAAAATAAGCTCTTATGCGTTTATTTCGCATCTCTAAAACAACGAAAAATGCACATACCGTTTTGGATTCTCCTTCAAATCCAACAACAACTTCGAAGCATTGACAACCGTTGTATCCAATCGATCATATAACAATCGGTCGTTTAACAGCAAGCCCAGCGAGTTATTGGGATTATTTAATTGCTTCGACATTATGTCGAGGTTCTTCATCACGCTATCAACCGAAGCAAGCGTAGGCTTCAAATCCACCGTTTTCAGGTTTTCGCCTACAACTGAAAAATCAGACGAAATTTTGTTGAGATTGCTTGTAATAGCTGGTATGTCGTTCTGCAACAATCCTTTGAGTTGAACGGACGATTGTTCGAGATTAACCGTTACTCTTTCGATGTGCTGCAACGATTGATTCAGCGCCGGATGATTGACCAAAACTTGAATCCCCATCAAAATCGAATCCAAACGTGGTAAAATCACTTCAATTTGCGGCATCAGTTCCTGAGAAAGTTTGTCCATCAAACCGGTATTGGCGACTCCTTTAATCGTATCTCCCGTAGCGTAATACGAACTCACGTATTTATTCAGTTTCAAATCTAAATAAGCGCCGGCGGTAAGATTCGATTTCAATTCGGCAAAACTTCCGGTCTGCACTTTCATTGCTTTATCCAAGCCGATTTCGACAATAAGATTGTTCGGCCGGTCATAATCGTAATGAATGGCGTTTACGATGCCCACTTTGAATCCATCGGCTAAAACGGGACTTGAGGCTTGCAATTCCGACACATCCGAAATCGACACATAATAATAATTCGCCGGCTGAAAAACATTAACGCCTTTCAAATGATTCAATCCTAAATATAAGATAATCAGGCTGACAACTGTAATAAACCCAATAACGATTTCTTTGGAAAATACCTTTTTCATGTTCTAATAAATTGTTGCTACTTTTACGCCGTTCTCGAACCGGACAATGAACGCATCTTTAAAATCCTTTCGGACGGATTTTAAAAGGGTTCTAATTTTCGCCAAGTCGGATGATTCGCCGTAAGTATATTTGTATAAATTGTTCTCTATGAAGTATTCAACGCGATAACCCTTAAAATCGGACGACTTATTCGGTACATAATTCGAGCCTGCCATGATTTGAATTTTATAAACCGATTTTCCGCTTGTCGATTGCTTAACCGGTTCGGCCGGCGTTTCTGTTTTCTCGATTGTCGCATTTTTTTGGTCGTAAGCGTTTTTGTATTGCGTAAAAGCCTTGCAGATGGCATGAGCGTATTGTTGTTGTCCCGTTTCACTTATAAGGATTTTTCTTGCTTCGGGGTTGGATATAAAATCCAGTTCGATCAGGATGCTTGGCATACTTGTCTCGCGCAATACCGCAAAAGCGTCCTGTTTTACACCCCTGTCTTTCCATGGGACGCAGGTTTTAATTTCATTCACGACGATAGTGGCCAAATCAAGACTTTGTTCCAGAAATTTATTTTGCATGAATTGGAATATGATATACGATTCGGTCGAATTGGGATCGAAGCCTTCGTATTTTTCCATATAGTTGTCTTCCAGTTTGATAACTTCGTTTTCACGTTGCACTACTTGGAAATTTTCTGCCGCCCGTTTGGTTCCGAAAGCATAGACTTCGACGCCACAAGGCGACGATGTTTTGTCGGCATTGGTATGAATGGAAATAAAAAGATTGGCTTTGGACTTGTTGGCAATGTTGGCGCGTTCTTTCAAACCGATAAAGACATCCGTTTTTCGGGTGTACACGATTTTCACATCGGGATGTTTTTCGGCAATATATTTACCTGTGAGCAACGTAATCGCCAAAGTGATTTTCTTTTCTTGCGCATTTCTACTTATTGTGCCGGGGTCTTTACCGCCATGCCCGGCATCAAGAACCAGTATAAACGGTGTTTTACCCTGATTTGCAGTAACGGGCTTGGCGATTGACAATGCCAAAACCCCAATAAATATATGAATAACCATCCTCATTGCTAAATTGTTATAAAACCGGGCAAATGTAGGGGATTATTTTGAGGTTTGCAAATCGGATTCTTCAATTTTCCTTAATATTGAAGCCACAAATGCATTCCTCTCAAAATCGTCCATCGTAGGTTCAAAATCGAAAGGGTAACAAAAATCTTTCTTCGCATCTTCGTAAACGGCTTTGTTCAAGTTGGTTGATGCGGCCTTGCCTGCTTCGATAATTGTTTTCAAATCTTGATTTTGAAGCCGGCTGTTGATATAATTTCGTTCATAAGCCGGATAATTTTGATGGATTTCCCCAAAAGCGTTTGCCAGTGCTTCCAAATCCTTGATTTCTCCGTTTTCGATACGATCGAAAAGCGATTCGGCAACAGATGCAGGCAGAATTAATCCTGAAAAATCGAGCCATTCGCCGGCGCCTTCATCTGTAATCGATTGATTTTTGGATGAATCTTGTAATACATCACCGAAGTATTTCGACAAGGCTTTTTCGTATAAACCAATGCCTTTGTTCAGCGCTGACGCGGAAATCTTGCAAGCTTGATAAGTGTAAACCGAAAGGTCTTTGCCGGCTTTTTCCCGCAAGGATTTTAAAATTTCGATGCCTTTGCTTAGTTTTTGAGCGATATACGGATTGAATAAATCGAAACGGATAAAATCCGGTTGATGCGGATCTCGGCGGCCGTCGCGTTGTGGAAATTTCAGCGAATCGCGTAACGTTCCTACGCTGATAAGGTTCATTGCGGGTATTAAAAACGATTCGCCGTCGCGTTCAATTAAATATGAAAACGGTAAATCCGAAGTGTTGGAATGGCGGTAATGCCGTCCCATGATGAACGAAAATGCGCCGATTTGCGCCGGAAAAAGTAGATAAGCATCGCTTGAAGTCTTACATCCGCGCTCTAAAACACCTTGGTGCATCGGGCCGAGTTTGTAGGCATGGTTACTTTGATTGGTTCCCGAACCGGCATTGAAAAACGAAAACATTCCGCCGATCAAGAGCGTCGATTTGTGATGTGAAACGGTGTAGGGGCCTGCAAAAACTGCACAAGCCTCGCCGTTTTCGAAATGACAATTCGCGAAAAACAACGAATCGACGGCCGTAAACGCTTTACCCAAATGACAGGCTTGCCCGACAAAGCAGCGCGTGAGTTGTACGCCGTCTTCGATTGTCGTTCCCGACAAAACGATAAAATCTTGTGCAATAACATTATAGCCGATACGGACGCGAGCCGGTTTGCTGCTGTTCAACGTTCCGTTTTCCAAGCGGGAAGCGCCTTGGATAATGGCATAATCGCCGATTTTAACATTTCGGATTAAACTTGTATTCCGAATGGTTGTATGCTCTCCGATATATCCCTGATCGGATTTTTTTTTGTTTATATATCTGTCAATCAATTGATTGAGTTGTTCAATCAAAGCTGTTCTCCGTCGATACATGACTAAGAGGTAAGCCAAATGTGAAGAAAGCCAATTATTGATTTTGACTGTTTTACTGCCGGTTTCGTCCAAAATTGAGATTTCGGTTCCGTTGCCAAAATTGGAAATTTCATCCACAAGAATCGAATCCACATTTTGTATAATCACATGATTGCCAATGGTATAGTTCGCAATGTAATTGTGTACGTTTTCAATCAGAACGTTATCGCCGACGATACAATTATGCAAAGTCGCATGATAAATTCCGGCCGTTTTAGGAATGCCGCCGGCCAGAAAAAACGTTTCGTCAAATTTCCCCAAACGGATAAATCCCGAAAAATGAACGTTTTTTACAAAACGGGAATCGAAATCGTCAACGACTTCGATGTTTCGCCAGTTTTTGGCGCTACAGTTTTGCGATTCGAGCCATGTAATTTCTGTGAGTGTCAGTTTTCTGTACATATTTCTTCGTATTCTTGAAACAAAAAATCATTATATGGAAAGCGTTGAATATGAATCTCTTTCGTCTTGTTATACAATAAATCTTTCAACTCTTCGATGTTTTGTTTTTTCTGCGCCGAGATGAAAACGCAATTTTCGTGCAGACGGCTCATCCATGTCTTTTTCAGTTCGTCGAGCGGGATATTGGCTTTGGTGCGCGGCGTTAAATCGTCTTCATCTTTCGGGATGTATGAAAAAGCGTCGATTTTGTTGAACACGATAATCGCCGGTTTTTCTTCTTTGGCGATGTCGTTGAGCGTTTGCGTAACTACTTCCAATTGCTCTTCAAAGGCGGGATGCGAAATATCGACCACATGCACCAACAAATCGGCTTCGCGCACTTCGTCCAAAGTGGATTTAAACGATTCGATTAATTCGGTTGGCAGTTTTCGGATAAATCCCACTGTGTCGGATAATAAGAATGCCAAATTATGAATCGTAACTTTACGAACGGTCGTATCCAAAGTAGCGAATAATTTGTTTTCTGCAAAGACTTCCGATTTGCTTAACAGGTTCATCAGGGTTGACTTACCTACATTGGTGTAACCCACCAAAGCCACGCGCACTAATTTCCCGCGATTATTCCGCTGAGTGGCTTTTTGCTTGTCGATTTCCTTCAAGTCTTCTTTCAGTTTGGAGATTTTTTGGAGGATAATCCGGCGGTCGGTTTCCAACTGTGTTTCGCCGGGGCCGCGCATGCGAAATCCGCTGCTGCCGCCTCCGCTTTGCCGTTCCAAGTGTGTCCACAGACGTTTCAGTCGCGGAAGCATGTAATTGTATTGCGCCAATTCGACTTGTGTTTTGGCATGAGCCGTTTGTGCACGCGAAGCAAAAATATCCAAAATCAGACTTGTCCGATCCAGAATTTTCACTTTTAAAAGAGCTTCGATATTGCGTAACTGCTTGGGAGATAATTCATCATCGAAAATAACCATGCTGACGGCATGGTTTTCGTCTTCGATAAAATTCCGGATGTCCTGCAATTTTCCCGAACCTACAAATGTAACCGGATGAGGCGCTTCCAATCGTTGCGTGAAACGTCGTACAGCGGAAATACCGGCTGTGTCGGCCAAAAACTCCAATTCATCCAAATATTCCTTCAATTTGGTTTCGTTTTGTTCGGGCGTAATCAGGCCCACTAAAACCGCGTTTTCGGTTGGTGTATCGGTTAGAATAAATTCCTTCATTAAAAAATATTAATTTTATGATGCAAAGTTAATATATTTTGAACGAATCCGGAAAAATTATGAATAATTCTTTTTTTCAAATTTTTACTGTCTGGTACGATTTTTTTCCGGGCATTGTTCTGTTTTTTGATAAAAAGAGGAAGAAAAGAGCAAAAAACGGGAAAGTTTTTTCTATTGAGTTTTGCATCTCTACAAGATGCGCCAATACTATGAAGAAAACAAAAAGACAACGAAATTAAAGTCGCCAAGCGCGCCAGTTTTCAGGGATTACCGGGAGAATTTGCGGAAGAACAGTTTGCTACCATATTTCATTCGGCTTTTCAGGACGGACAGGGGCAATGGTCTGACCTTGTCGATCCAAAAAACCAGCTGACAACGCTGTTGTCGGTTGCCGCGATGCAGGTGCCTTTCGGCCTCGTATCGACGGGCGGTTATGCGATCGGCAAAACACAGGACGCCGTGCAAATGCGCAATATCAACCATGCCTACCGGCTGAATATCGTCAATATAAACGAGGTATTCGGCAAAGAGGCCGCCAAAAAAAGGGAGTACATCGACAAAGGTATTTACCGCGAAGGACAATCGGCGGTCGATAACGCCAACTCTATTATTTCCCAAATCATCAAAGACCCGGAGATGACGCTTCCCCAAAAGATTGCGTTGCGTAACTACGCCGCTTCCTATTTCGCTTACGCCGAAAAAAACCGCGGCACGATGGATAAGGTCGCGGCAGCCAAAGAGCAGGCGCGGCAGCTTATCATGGAGAACATCAATCCCGACATCGATACGATTGTACAGGCTCGCATTAAGGGCAACGATGTTATGATAACCGGCGGTAAGATTGTTCCCAGTAAGGACGATCCCGGTAAGGTGGATTACGCCGCTTCGGGCGACAGGGTTTATTATGTCGATCCCTTTACGGGCAAACGCAGAGTTACATCCATCCGCAATGTAGAAGCCATCGTGGAGATGATTCCCAGGGTACAGGCCGTAAAGACAGCCGAAGAAATCGAAGCCGCCAGAATTATCAAGGAAAAGGAACGCAAAGAAGCTCCCGTCGCCAAGGCAGGCGACGTCATTTCCATGGTGGATCGTAGCGTTGGAGCGATCGTCAAAGGAACCGTCTCGGATATTGACGGGAACAATAACTATATTATCTCTGACAATCAGGGGAATCTTGTCGTTGTCAAGCCGGAGGATATTCTTCCTGCGCTTATGCATGTGGACGCCGGAACAGATGTCGATTATGAGGCTGCGGACGGTACTCAACAGCACGGTATTGTCGATGCGAACATGGACGAACTGCTTAAAGAGGGGAAAATCTCTATCGCCGGTCAGGTTTTGCCGATTGATAATGTGATTGGCGTTCATGACAGCCGGCCTAATCCGCTTGCGAAAGA
>JAISWY010000384.1 GCA_031270925.1 Candidatus Symbiothrix sp. | reverse complement strand
CAATCGCTTCGCTTCATTGGGGGTTATTAACATTCAGACCTGCGGTCTGTCGCTTCTGCTAAACACTGGGGGTTGCAACTGTGCCCTGTTCCCTCCCTTTTTCCTTTGACCGTCCCGTCATGTCGACCAAGGGAGCAGAGCGAAGTCGAGACATCTAATTTTAAATTCGCTACCTTAAAAAGTCAATAGCGCCTCAAAAAAAGAATTAACCAATTAAATATTTAATTTGTTTTCTCAAAAAAATCCCGTAATTTTGCACCCTTGCAAATAAAAATCAATGACACCAACAGATTTAGATGCTTTTTTAGAAGAAGACAACACCGCCAAAGGCCATTCGGATTACAAAATTCCCGATGCAGCCGAAGGCGACAGCCATCATATCCTTTCCGGTATGTACAAAACGTGGTTCATGGACTACGCCTCGTATGTGATTACCGACCGCGCCGTGCCACACATCAATGACGGCCTCAAACCCGTACAGCGCCGTATTCTCCATGCAATGAAGCGCAAAGACGATGGCCGCTACAACAAAGTGGCCAATATCGTAGGCGAAACCATGCAATTTCACCCGCACGGCGACCAATCCATCGGCGGCGCCTTGGTACAACTCGGACAAAAAGATTTATTGATCGATTGCCAAGGAAACTGGGGCAATATCCTGACCGGCGACGGCGCCG
Source organism: Candidatus Symbiothrix sp. (assembly GCA_031270925.1). GTDB lineage: Bacteria > Bacteroidota > Bacteroidia > Bacteroidales > Azobacteroidaceae > Azobacteroides. Next base: position 5,575 of record JAISWY010000384.1, on the reverse strand, counting down.
CGGCTCCCCGTTACATCGAAGCACGCTTGTCGAAATTCGCTCTCGATGTGGTTTTTAATCCGAAAACAACCGAATGGAAATTGTCTTACGATGGCCGGAACAAAGAACCGATTACGCTACCCCTCAAATTTCCCTTGCTTTTGGCTCAAGGCGGCGAAGGAATCGCAGTAGGCTTGCAATCAAAGGTTTTACCACACAATTTCAACGAATTGCTCGATGCATGCATTGCCTATTTAAAAGGAGAAGAATTTACGCTCTATCCCGATTTTCAAACCGGCGGGCAAGTCGATATTTCGCGTTACAACGACGGTGAACGCGGCGGCTCGGTTAAAGTACGAGCAAAAATCACAAAAGTTGATAATAAAACACTGATTATCACTGAAATACCTTTCGGAAAAACCACCACTACACTCACTGAATCCATCCTGAAAGCCAACGATAAAGGCAAAATAAAACTCCGCAAAGTGGATGATATGACGGCTAAAAACGCCGAAATAGTGATTCATTTGGCGCCGGGCGTTTCGTCCGATAAAACGATTGATGCGCTTTATGCATTTACCGATTGCGAAATCAGCATTTCACAAAATTGTTGTGTTATCGACGAAGAAAACAAGCCGCAATTCATGCGCGTTTCCGATGTGCTTAAACAGGTTACAGACAATACGGTTAAACTTTTGACAAAGGAACTCGAAATTGAACTGGATGAACTAAATGAAGAATGGCATCGCTGGTCGCTCGAAAAAATCTTTTTTGAAAAACAGATTTATAAAGAATTGGAGAAAAATACGGAAACATGGGAAAACCAGCTTGATAACATAGAAACCGCCTTAATGCCATATCAAAAATTCTTAAAAAGAACAATAACTCGCGACGATGTTTTGAATTTATGTGAAAAGCCGGTGAGAAAAATTTCCAGATTCGACATCAAAAAAGCCGACGAAACAATTGCTAAAATTGAAGAAAAAATCAAGGAAATAAAGTATAATCTTAAGCATATTATTGATTTTGCGATTAATTGGTTTCAACGCTTGAAAGACAAATACGGCAAAAACTACCCGCGCAAAACCGAAATCCGCAGTTTCGACACCATCGAGGCAACCCAAGTGGTGGAAGCCAACGAAAAACTCTATGTCAATCGCGACGAAGGCTTTATCGGCTACGGATTGAAAAAAGACGAATACATCTGCCCCTGTTCCGATATCGACGACGTGATTGTTTTTTTCAAAGATGGCAAATACAAAATCGTAAAAGTGAGCGAAAAACAATTTATAGGCAAGAATATTTTGTATCTCACCGTCTTCAAACGCAACGATAACCGCACGATTTACAACGTAATATACCGCGACGGCAAACAAGGCGCCAACTACATCAAACGCTTTTCCGTTACCGGAATCACGCGCGACAAAGAATACGATGTTACGCAAGGCACAGCAGGAAGCCGTATTCTCTATTTCTCGGCCAATCCCAATGGTGAAGCGGAAACCGTGAAAGTGATTCTCAAACCCAAGCCGCGCCAAAAACTGCTGGTTTTCGACAAGAATTTCGGCGACATCGCCATCAAAGGCCGCGCCTCAATGGGCAATATTCTGACAAAAGCCGACATCCACAAAATTTCATTGAAAACCAAGGGCGGCTCAACGCTCGGCGGCCGTCAAGTGTGGTTCGACCGCGATATTTCCCGCATCAATTACGACGGACGGGGCGAACATTTGGGCGAATTTTTTGCCGACGATTTGATTTTGGTCATCTTGAAAAACGGCATTTTTTACACCACCAATTTCGATGCAAGCAATCACTATCAAGGCGAAATATTGAAAATTGAGAAATTCAATCCGAACAAAATTTGGTCGGTCGCATTGTTCGACGCCGAACAACAGGGTTTCCCCTATCTGAAACGCTTCACATTTGAAGTCAGCAACAACAGACTGCAAAGTTACTTGGGCGAAAATCAGGCTTCCAAACTCTTGCTTCTTACCGATACAATGTATCCGCGCTTAACTGTAACTTTTGGTGGAAACAATGCTTTCCGCGAAGCGCTAACCATTGATGTAGAGGAATTTATCGCAGTAAAAGGATTCAAGGCAAAAGGCAAACGCATTACCACATTCGAAATCGCCGAAATCAAGGAAATCGAACCCATACGTTTTCCCGAACCCGAACCCGACGATGTGCCGCAACTCAACATCGACATCGAATCGGAAGACGACGACGACGAAAAACCCATGGCAGAATTATTGGACGAGATTACAGGGCAGCAACGGTTATTTTAGGTTCCGGACAAGTTTCATAAGGTTCCATCTTATTGGAAAAGTATTTTAATACCCCAAAAACTTATGAATCGCTTTCGCAGCATCCCGCCCCGAAATCATAGCGCGAACCACCAAACTCGCACCACTCGTTACATCGCCCGCCACAAATACTTTGTTTACCGACGATTCATTGGGTTTTACAGCCGCCACATTGCCGCGACCGTCATATTTAACGCCCAATTCGTCCAATAAGCCTTCGTGAACCGGTTGAGTAAAGCCCATCGAAAGTAAAATCAAACTTGCGGGAATGATTTCCGTGTTGCCGGTTTCTTTCATCACGAACTTGCCGTTTTCGTTTAGCCATTCAACTTCGGCTACTTCCACGCCGGTTACTTTGCCCTTTTCGCCGATAAAGCGTTTCGACGCCAACGACCAACGCCGCTCGCAACCTTCTTTATGCGAACTCGAAGTTTTTAGAATATTCGGATAACCCGGCCAAGGCGTCGCCGGATTGAAGCCTTCGGGCGGCATCGGCAAAATTTCGATTTGGGTAACTTTTTTTGCTTTTTGACGAACAGATGTTCCCACGCAATCGGAACCGGTATCGCCGCCGCCGATTACCAATACGTTTTTGTTTTTGGCGGAAATCTGTTCGGTTGCGGGAATCGTTTGGCCGCTCACAACGCGGTTTTGCTGTTTTAAAAAGTCCAAAGCGAAATGAATGCCCTCCAATTCGCGGCCTTCAATCGGCAAATCGCGTGGAACGCCTGCGCCAATAGCCAAACATACGGCATCGAACTTCGACAATAATTTATTGGTAGCCAAATTCTTACCAACTTCCACGCCGGTTTCGAACGTGATGCCTTCGGCTTTCAAAACATCCAATCGGCGCTCGATAATTTCTTTATTTAATTTGAAATCGGGAATGCCTAATCGCAGCAACCCACCAATGTATTCGTCTTTCTCATAGACAGTTACCGTATGACCTTGTTGGTTCAGCATATCAGCGGCCGCTAATCCTGCGGGGCCGGAACCAATAACAGCTACTTTTTTACCCGTCCGCGTTTTGGGTGGATTGGGTTTCACATAACCTTCCAAAAAGGCGTGTTCGACAATGGCGGCTTCGTTCTCACGAATTGTAAGCGGCTGATCTTCAAGATTCAACACGCAACTTTTTTCACATAAAGCCGGGCATACGCGACCGGTAAATTCAGGAAAATTATTGCGCGTAACCAACAATCCGTAGGCTTCCTGCCATTTGCCTTTGTACAGTAAATCCTGCCATTCGGGAATCAAGTTTCCCAACGGACACGACCAATGGCAGAACGCCACGCCGCACTCCATGCAGCGCGAAGCCTGCAACATCCGGTCTTCGGAATTTAATGTTTGTTCTACTTCGCCGAAATCGGCAACTCGATCGACCACCGGACGGTATCCGGCTTCTTTTCTGTTTATTGTTAAAAATGCTTTTGGGTTTCCCATAATATTTCAGTAAACAAGTAAACGAGTTTTTTTAGTAAACGAGATTCTTGTTTACTCGTTTACTTTATACTCTTTTACTTCCTATTAATAATCTGATTCTACCATCTCGATTTTACGTTTAATCGCTTCCATCTTTTCTTCCTGCAATACTTTTTTGTATTCGATAGGGGTTATTTTGATGAAGAGTTTTAAATATTCGTCCCAATTATCCAAAATGCGTTTTGCCAGAGGGCTTTGCGTATAATGGTAATGATTTGAAATCAAACGATGCAGTTCCAAGCTATCCGATTTGTCGTCGATGAGCGTTAATTCTACCATTTCCATGTTGCAGAAATAGTCGAAATTGCCTTTCAAATCGAGGACATAAGCCAAACCGCCGCTCATCCCGGCTGCGAAATTCTTACCCGTTGAGCCTAAAACGACGGTTCGCCCGCCGGTCATGTATTCACAGCAGTGGTCGCCGGCGCCTTCCACAACGGCAATCGCACCGGAATTACGCACGCAGAAACGTTCGCCGACTTGTCCGTTGATATACACTTCGCCCGATGTGGCGCCATATAACAAGGTGTTGCCGCCGATGATATTGTTTTCGGGAGCGAAATCGGCCGTTGTGGGAGGAACCAAAGCGATTCGTCCGCCCGACAAGCCTTTGCCCAAATAGTCGTTGGCCTCGCCTTCGAGATGGAAAGTGATTCCGGCCGCGAGGAATGCACCGAAACTTTGTCCTGCCGAACCTTTGAAATTGACCGTAATCGTATTGTTCTGCAAACCGGCATTACCGTAGCGTTTGGCAATTTCGCCCGAAAGCATCGCTCCTACAGCTCGATCGGTATTGCCGATAGCCAAATCCAATTCCACCGGCAAGGATTTTTCGATGGCCGCTTGGGTTTTTCGGATGATTTCGCGATCCAATATTGTATGGATCTTGTGATCTTGCGAACGGGTACAACGAATGTCGTTTCCGTTGTTGATAAATTGCGTTATTTTGTTGAAATCCAATTTTTTGACTTTCGGATTGGTTTCCACTTTCTGAATTTCAATCAAATCGGAACGACCGATGATTTCGTCCAAGGTGCGATAACCCATCCCTGCCAAATGTTCGCGCACTTCTTCGGCCAAGAAACGGAAATAATTCAGCAAATATTCGTATTTGCCTTTAAAGCGGGCGCGTAAACGTTCGTCTTGCGTAGCAACTCCCACGGGACAGGTGTTCAAGTGGCATTTCCGCATCATCACACAACCTAAAACGATGAGTGCGCTCGTGGCGAATCCGTATTCTTCGGCGCCCAAAAGCGAGGCGATGATGATGTCTTTTCCGCTCTTCAATTGGCCGTCGGCCTGCAATTTTACAAACCGGCGTAAATCGTTGATTACCAATGTTTGTTGTGTTTCCGACAAGCCCAATTCCCACGAAACGCCGGCGTGTTTGATAGAACTCATGGGACTTGCGCCCGTTCCGCCGTCGGCTCCCGAAATCACGATTCCGTCGGCTTTGGCTTTGGTAACACCGGCCGCAATCGTTCCTACGCCTGCTTCTGCTACCAATTTAACAGAGATTCGTGCATTGGGATTGATGTTTTTCAAATCGAAAATCAACTGCGCCAAATCTTCAATCGAATAAATATCATGATGAGGTGGAGGCGAAATCAAGGTAATTCCCGGAATGGAATGTCGCGTTTTCGCAATGATTTTATCGACTTTGAAGCCCGGAAGTTGTCCGCCTTCGCCCGGTTTTGCACCTTGGGCGATTTTGATTTGCAACTCGTCGGCGTTAATCAGATATTCTGCCGTAACGCCGAATCGACCCGAAGCGATTTGCTTGATGGCCGAACGACGCCTTAGAC
>JAISWY010000289.1 GCA_031270925.1 Candidatus Symbiothrix sp. | reverse complement strand
TTGGTAACTTTGGGCTTTAATACCGTAGTTCGTTATAAAGATTTTGATTTGACGGCCAATTTCAGAGGACAAATAGGCGGATTGATTTTCAATGAAACACGCTATTTTTATGAAAACACGCGGGGCGTGGAAAATGCTTTGCAATCAGCATTTGAAGGCGATGCTTCTTTATTGACGGCTTGGAAAACAAGCGGCACATCGAATGCCTCCATTCGTCGTTTTTCGGATTTTTATCTCGAAGACGCAAGTTATTTGAAACTGAACGATTTGACAATCGGTTATTCTCCGGTGTTGAACGAAACAATGCAAAAATATATTGATAATGTTCGGATAACATTGACCGGACAAAATTTGTTTACGCTGACCGGGTATTCGGGACACGATCCGTCTAGTGTTACGATGTCGGGTATTACACCCGGATTTGACGGTCGCTCCTATTATCCGACTCAACGTTCTTTCAATTTAGGAATTTCATTCAAATTTTAATAACCCTAATATTCATAACAAATATGAAACCGAATAGAATTTTTATTATATTTATTACAGGATTGCTTGGTTTTACAACCTCCTGCACCGACGTATCTCCGGAAATTTACACCGATGTAGAACTTGTCGATTATTATAAAACGGAAAGTCAGTTTGCTTCCTTGATTGCCAATGCTTATTCGCAGTTGGCGGGCGAATACGGTTATGTATATCGCGAAGGGTATTGGAGCTTGCAAGAATACACTTCCGATGAAGTAGTTGTGCCTACACGCGGTACCGACTGGTTTGATAACGGTGTGCCGCAAAAAATGCACACGCATACTTGGGAAGTTGATACGCGCGACATTAACAACGGATGGAGTTTTGCTTATGGCGGTTCATCCAAATGTAACGATGTGCTGGCAAAGATTAGAGACCTGAAAGGAACTGACGAATCGCAATACGATGATATTACCAAAGCGGGCATCGCCGAAGCCAAAGTATTACGCGCTTTCTATCATCTTTTGGCAATGGACGTGTACGGCAATGCAACTATTGACGACGGCGAACAAGAAATTAAACAACATTCGCGCACCGAAATTTTCAACTGGATAGAAAAGGAAATCAAGGATAATTTACCCAATTTAAACCGCAAAGTTCGTTACGGTTCTGTTTCTGCTCCTGTTGCGCACACTATTTTGGCGAAACTCTATCTGAACGCCGAAGTTTATACAGGCGCGGCGCGTTGGCAAGATGCCGCAAACGAATGTGATTCTGTTATTGATGGCGGATACGGTTACGGCTTGAATGACAATTATTTCACAGCGTTCAAAAAAGAGAATACCGACAACAAGGAAATTATTTTCGCCATCGTGTTCGATGAAAAATATGCCAAAGGTAATATGTTTCATGTGATGACACTGCACTATACACAACAGGAAGTTTATGGCTTTACTACTCCCACATGGAATGGGCCTTGTACTTTAAAATCGTTTTATGAAAAGTATAGCGACGTTGATTTGCGTAAAACGCAATGGTTTGTAGGGCCAATACAAAAAGATGGCAAAACATTGAAATATTCAAATGCCGCGCTTACCGATGTGGACGCTATTATTGTGCCGGAAGTTACAACCATCGAAGATCCGACAGCTGCCAACACGTTTGAAGGCGCTCGCTTTGTGAAATTTGAAGTCGAGCCGAGAATAGAACATCACGCCAACAGCGACTTCCCCATTTATCGCTATGCCGATATTTTGCTGATGAAAGCCGAAGCGTTGATGCGCTTGAATGGCGGTGTCGCCAATACGGAAGCATTGAATTTGGTTAATCAGGTACATAGCGGTTCGCGAACAGGTTTACCTCCTTACTCTGCCGCCGAACTCACTCTACCGGAATTACTCATCGAACGCGGTCGCGAATTGGCATGGGAAGGGCATCGTCGCCAAGACCAGATTCGTTTCGGAACATTCACTTCCGGCGGATGGGAATTTATGTCGCCGGGCGAAAGTCCCAACAGGACGATATTCCCGATACCGCAATGGGTAATGGACGCCAACCCCGGAGTTTACACACAAAATAATTGGCAATAAAGAATTTTTTTTTATAATAATCACAATTTAAATTTTATTCAGATGAAAAAAACATTGTTTTTTGGATTTATGGCGTTGGCATTAGCCTTTACGTCTTGCGGCAATGACGACGACAAACCGTCGGGCCCGGTAACCGTGGTTGAAGACGGAATTTATTTAGTAGGCAGCAGCGTTGCTTCCGAAGAAATTACCACAGATAGTAGAATGCAACCCGGTGTTTACGAAGGGGAAGGATATGCAGCTACTCCCAGAGAAGACATGTATCAGCACGTACTGTTTATCTCCAAAACAGGTAATTTCAACATTGTAGAAATTAAAGGTTCTGCTCGCATTAAATATGGAGCAACTACAGTAGTTGATTCTGAAAAAGCGTGGGCTGTTTCAGGCGATGTAGTGCAAGACGGAAACGCTATCAGCGTAGATGAAGACGGATTGTATTTTGTGTATTTGGATTTACAAGCCGCATCTAAAAAAATCTTTGTACTTAAAGCCAACGAAATCAGCGTTACCGGCGATGGAGTAAAAAGCGGCGAAACGACACTGACTAAAAAAGACGCTTTCAGTAAGATAAAAGGCGAATGGGAAGTGAACGATGTAGCTTTCCAAAGCGGTTGGTGGAAATTCCGCATGAATCAAAATTGGACTTATGTCATTGCCGAAGGAATACCTGCTTTTACCAACTTGGGCGGCAGTGTTACCGATCTTACTCCCGGCGGAGATAACCTTCCCAATGTGGCTTATGGAGTATATACCGTAACTTTGAAATATGAGTATGGTAAAGGTTTTTCTGCTACTACAACCAAAACGGGAGAAGGCGAAGTGGTTGCTTATGACCAAAGTACGATTTTCAGTTTGATTGGTTCAGCCGTTAAAAACGACGCCGGCGAAGCAGGAAATTGGGATTTTGATCGCGATTTCACTTTTGTTTCAAACACAGCAGGTCATATTGTTTATGAGGCAAACAATGTTGCTTTGGCGGCAGGACAGTTTAAAGTTCGTAAAAATCACTTGTGGGACGCTAAAGACAACGGCGGCAATTGGGGTTATGGTCTAACCGTTGAAGGCGCAACTCTCACAAATGAGGACGGAAATTTTGCTCTTGCAGCAGACGCTACATTCAGCAAAATCCGTTGGGAATTTGATTGGGAATCGCAAGTAGCCAATCCTAAATTAGTTTTTGTTCCGTAACCGAATAAAAACCGATTTGGATTTTTATTCAACAACACAACCTTAACAGCTAATAAAGGTAAATTAAAACAACATCATTGTTTGCTGTTAAGGTTGTTTTGTTTGAAAAGTAAATATGCGTATATTTGCGGAATGAAAAATTAAAGATAGAAAGCTATGCCGGTATTGTCAATGTTTTTTGGATTAATTATTCGTATGTATTATGCTCCGAAAGAGCATAGCATGGGCAAATAATGCCGATTTAGACCCTGAAATGCTT
>JAISWY010000113.1 GCA_031270925.1 Candidatus Symbiothrix sp. | reverse complement strand
CCGTCCATTCCGGGCATAATAACGTCGGAAATGACGAGTTGAGGTTTTTCCTCCAAGATTATTTGCCGCGCATCATTGCCGTTGTTACAGGTGCGAACTTTGTATGTTCCCGACAATTCCGCAAAAAGGTAGGCGAGAATTTCTTCGTCGTCATCAACCACGAGAATTTTATCCATATTGCTTTGTGTGCGTTTGGATTTCGGTTTTTGTTCATCGTCATCCATATTTGTCGAAACGTGGCGTTCCGCGTCTTTAGCCTGCGCGGGTTCTTCGGCGATTTCGTCTTTTTTCAGGTGCATATCTCCGTATGGAATCCGTATGGTAAAGCAACTGCCTTGCGTATCTTCGCGATTGTGCGCCGTAATAGTCCCGTGGTGCAGTTTCACAATCAAACGACAGAGATTCAGCCCGATACCAAAACCGATACCGCCCACTTCGCCTTCGGCAGGCGTGGTATAAAAGCGTTCAAAAATCTTTTCCAGCTTGTCGGCATCAATGCCTTTGCCGGTATCCAAAATCTGAATTTCGATATAATGATGCAGGTCGCCGATAAAGGTTTCGTCGGTACGTTCTTGCAGTAAAATTTTGATAATGCCGCCCTCAGGCGTGTATTTCAACGCATTGGTTATGATATTCACCAACACTTTGTCGAAATGGTGCATGTCAATCCACGCCGATATTGTTTCCGCCTCAGCATCAAGGCAAAGACGGATATTGCGTTTATTTACCTGATATTCATACAAATCCATTATGCCTTTAATATATGGTATCAAATCCACTTTGCTGCATTTGATTGTCATTCGTCCTTTTTCTATTTTGCGCATATCAAGCAGTTGGTTTATCAAACCGATAATGCGGTTGGCGTTTTTCTTCATCATTCGCAACATTCGCAATGTTTCTTCGTCGTAATCTTTTTTAAGCATTGTATCCAATGGATTTATAATCAGTGTCATCGGCGAGCGGATTTCGTGCGAAAGATTGACAAAAAGTTTGATTTTTTCTTCGTTCATTTCGTGCGAATGACGACGTTTGACGGCAAAATAAATTTGCGATAAAATAAACGCTACCAATGCAATATATAAAAGGTATGCCCACCACGATTGCCACCACGGCGACAATATGTGTATCGCCAGCGGTAAAATATCCGAATAAACACCGTTGCGACACGCCCGCACTTCGAGGGTGTATTTTCCATAAGGCAAATGATTGTAAATGATTTGATTAATGCCCGGACGGGTAATGTTCCATGTTTCTTCCCTGTCGCGGAAACGATATTCGTAAAAAGTGTTCGAGGGGTCGTCGAAAGTAAAAGTTGTAAATTCGAGCGTAAAAGTGTTGTCGAAAAACGAAAGACAAATATCGTTTTTGCCGTTAATAACCGGATTGTTCCCCGATAAAGTATTGGAATTTACAGTTTTACCATTGAGATAAATGGCGGACAGCGCCACTCTTTCCGTTTTTTTATTTGCGGTCAGCCGGTCGGGGTTGAAAATCGTAATTCCCTGTGTTCCGCCAAAGTAAATTCTTCCTTCGGGTGAAACGGCAACGGCGGCATTGCTTGTGTATTCGTTGCCGGTCATTTCGTTACCGGTATTGTAACGGTAGAATTTTCGTTCTTCCACCTGCAATTTGCTGATACCTTTGAGCGTGGCGCACCAGATATTGCCGTGTATGTCTTTTGCCACAGCATATACAATGTTGCACGACAGTCCGTCTTTTTCTTGAAAAATTTCCGCTTTGTTCGTCTTGCGGTCAATGCAGGCAAGCCCCTGATTGGTTCCTGCCCAGATATTTCCCTGCGCGTCTTCGAGCAGGCAGTAAGCTACATATTTTGTAAGATTGGGCAGCGTACAGGGCGTAAAAATTCCGGTTTTCGGATTGTAGCAATCAATGCCGTTGAAATGTGCAAACCATACAAATCCTTGTGAATCAATAAAAATTTTGTATATCCAATTGTTGCCGACAGAATTTTTGTTGCTGTTGTTTGTGAAATTTGTTTTTTCGTGCGTCGCCGGGTTATAGTAGATAAATCCAAGCCCGAAAACCGACAGATAGAGATTTCCTTTCTCGTCTTCCGCAATACTTTTGAAATCGAATTTGTACATATCTGCACTTAAATGTTCGGTGATTTTTTTTGTTTTCGGGTTGAGTTGGAAAAGCCCCGAATACCTGCCGCCAAACCAAAGATTTCCTGCCCTGTCCTGAAAAACAGACGAAAAATTATGTCTATCCAAAAAATGTTCAGTGATATTGCCCTTTTTGTCCATTCTGAAAACGCCTGCATTTTCCACACTGTTCCATACATTGCCGTCGCGGTCGATAAAGACGGATTGCACCGTTCCCGCTTCAGGATATTGTTGTGGCGAAATAGTCCATTTATCAAAAGGCGAAACCTCGTTGGACACCATTAACAAGCCTTTTTGATAGCAACAAAGCCACAAATTGCGGTTGCAGTCTTCGTAAAGGACGGGGATTTTTGCTCTTGAAAGGAAAATGTAAGGATTGTAAACAGGTTGAGTAGCGTATTTCCCATTTTCAATTTGTTTCAAACCCTTGCCATAGGTGGCAATCAAGATTTGTCCGGTATTTGTCGATACTATTTGTCGCGCAGGAATCCAGATATCGTCGCCCTGAATGGGGTGAAACGTATTTGCCCGACGGTCGAATCGACAAACGCTGATTGTGGTGGTAATCCACAAAACGCCGGCACGGTCTTCGGCCATTCCCGAAATGGATGAAACGCCGGGAATTTCTTTGCGAGAGAAAATTTTACTTCGTCTCGTGGCGGGATTGTACTGCAACAAACCGACTTCGTTTATTCCGAACCATTGCACACCCTGACTGTCTTCATACACATAATTATAAAACGAAAAGTCCATTATCTGCGGAATGTTATCCACGCGAAAGGCCCGTTTTTTTGTCATATCCACGCGGAAAATACCGAAACCGGAAGTAACAACCCAAATTTCGCCGCTCTTAAATTGTTCAATACGAAGAACATGCGGGACAACGTCGCCGTCAAAGCATATCTGTCGAAAATTATCTTCGTCGGGTACATAATACTGCAAGCCATTGACAAAACCGAGCCAAAGCGTACCGCTACGGTCGAGCGTTAGGCAGCGCACCGAATTGTGCAACAGCGAAGTGCTGTCGTCCGGCTGATTGTAATAATGTGCAAACTGAATACCGTTGAAACGGTTCAGTCCGTAATCAGTCCCTACCCAGACGTAACCTTCCGTGTCCTGACAAATAGACGTAAACAGGTCGCAAGTCAGTTGCCGCGAGTCGTAAAAACGGACGTTTTCGGCAAGGATATTTTGACTGCACAAATAGCCGGTAACGAGCAATAATTGGATTATAATGTTTTTCATTTTTTGGATTTATGCGTTTATTTCAAGTGCAAAATTACATAAATATTTAACAAACTCAAATGTAATAATCCCCAATGACTTTCATTTTTAATGGGAAAACCATACCTTTGCAGCCGCTTCCAAATAAAAATAGATGTTTAATGACACAGTTCTATCTTCAAGAAGATAAATTATATGTTTCTGTCGATTGCATTATTCTTGGGTTTAAAGAGGGTGCAATCAATGTGTTGATTATCAAGCGTAAATTTGAACCCCTCATGGGAGAACGTTCCCTTATGGGCGGTTTTGTTCGCGAAAACGAAAATCTGGACGAAACCGTTGCCCGTGTTGTGTTTGAATATACCGGTATCAGAGATGTTTACATGGAGCAGGTCGGCACTTATGGAGAGGTGGGGCGCGATATTGGCGAAAGGGTAATTTCGGTCGTGTATTATGCCTTGATCGACATGGAACTGTTCGATGAAAAACTGAAAAAGAAACATAACGCCGAATGGTTCAACATCAATGACGTAGGACAGTTAATACTCGACCATAACCGTTTTTTGGATGATACATTGAAACTGATGAAACGCAGAACAATTTCCCGTCCGGTCGGCTTCAATCTTCTTCCTGAAAAATTTACCATCCCTCAACTGCAATCGCTTTACGAAGCTATTTACCAATGTCCTTTGGATAAACGCAATTTTCGCAAGAAATTGATGGAAATGGATATTCTGGAAAAATTAAATGAAAAAGACAAACAATTTTCCAAAAAAGGCGCTTATTATTATCGTTTCAACAAAGAAAAATACGACCGCCTGCTGGAAGACGGATACTACTTTTCCCTTTGATATATCTGTTTTATAGCCGTATTTTATAATTGTGTTTTATAACATAAAAAATAAGTGTTGTTATTCACACTTATTTTTCTATCTTTGCGCCGTGCTTTATAAGTGTAAAATATACGTTTAATACAGTTGATATGTTATAATAATATGATTAAGAATAGTTTAACAGATTTAGACGCATTAAAACAGACCGTTTTTCAAGCCAATTTAGACCTTGTTCGCTACGGCTTGGTCATTTTTACATGGGGAAATGTCAGCGGCATCGACCGGAGAAAGGGCTTGGTAGTTATCAAACCATCGGGCGTTTCGTATGATGATATGACGCCGGACGACATGGTGGTGTTGGACTTAAACGGAAATATTGTCGAAGGACAATTAAAACCGTCGTCCGACACAGTAACGCATTTGGCGCTATACAATGCTTTCCCTGTTATCGGAGGCATCGTGCATACCCATTCTACTTATGCCACTGCCTGGGCGCAAGCCGGTTGTGATATTCCCAATATTGGAACCACTCATGCCGATTATTTTAAAGATGCTGTTCCGTGTACTCGGCAAATGACTCAGTCGGAGATTGAAGGCAATTACGAGCAGGAAACCGGTCGTGTAATTATAGAACGTTTTACCGGTTTGAATGAGGAATATACGCCGGGGGTACTCGTAAACAATCACGGACCTTTTGCGTGGGGAAAAGATGCGCACAGTGCCGTTCACAACGCCGTAGTGTTGGAGCAAGTTGCAAAAATGGCGGCTATCGCTCGTTCGATCAACCCTGATTTGAAGATGAATGATGAACTCATCAAAAAACATTTTTTCAGGAAACACGGGGATAATGCATATTATGGTCAAAAATAACACATCTAATTATATATATCATGAATAAAAAATTTATTATTTCTGTACTGTCGCTGGTTGGCGTTGCCTTCTATTCTCCGGCGCAAAACAAATTGGTAATCAATGCCGACCAAGGCAAAGAAACCATCAGTAAACACATTTACGGACATTTTTCCGAACATCTCGGTCATTGCATTTACGGCGGTTACTGGGTAGGTGAAAATTCGCCGATACCCAACACCCGCGGTATTCGCAACGACGTAGTTAAAGCCTTAAAGGATATTCAAATCCCCAACTTGCGCTGGCCGGGCGGTTGCTTTGCCGACGAATATCACTGGATGGACGGTATCGGTCCCCGCGACCAGCGTCCCAAAATGGTGAATACGCATTGGGGCGGCGTAACGGAAGACAATAGCTTCGGTACGCACGAATTTCTCGACCTGTGTGAACAATTGGGCTGTGAACCCTACATTTCGGGTAATCTCGGCAGCGGAAGCGTCGAGGAAATGTCGAAATGGGTGGAATACATCTCTTTCGATGGCGAAAGTCCGATGTCGAACCTGCGCAAACAAAACGGTCGCGAAAAACCGTGGAATGTAAAATTCTGGGGCGTTGGCAACGAAAGTTGGGGATGCGGAGGCAGTATGACTCCCGACCATTATTCCGATTTGTATCGCCGCTACGCCACCTTTTGCCGCAACTATGGCGACAACCGTCTTTATAAAATTGCTTGCGGCGCCAACGAAGCCGACTACAATTGGACGGAAACCGTGATGAAAAACGTAGGCAACCGGATGCAGGGCTTATCGTTGCACTATTACACGATTCCTAAAACTTGGGGCAATAAAGGTTCTGCTACCCAATTCGACGAAGCGGAATATTTTACCACCATCGAAAAAACACTTAAAATGGAAGAACTGCTAACCAAACATTCCAACATTATGGACAGGTACGACCCGCAAAAGCGCATCGGGCTGATTACCGACGAATGGGGAACATGGTACAATGTAGAACCCGGCGCCAATCCCGGATTCCTCTATCAGCAGAATACCTTGCGCGACGCGATTGTGGCCGGTATCAACCTGAATATTTTCAATTCGCATTGCGATCGCGTAAAAATGACGAACATTGCGCAAACCGTCAATGTCTTGCAGGCTGTTATCCTTACCGATGAGGAAAAAATGCTGCTGACGCCGACCTATTGGGTGTATTACCTGTACAAAGTTCATCAAGATGCCAAGCTGTTGCCGGTTTCGCTTACGGGCGAAAAGTATGAATTGGACGGCAGAAAAATGGAGGCAATCAGCGCATCGGCTTCCAAAGATGCTTCGGGAAAAATTCATGTTACGCTGGTAAATATCGACCCGAATAAGGAACTGACCATCGAAACCGAATTGCGTGGAGTAAACGTGAAATCCGTTTCGGGACAGGTATTGACATCTGCCAAAATCAACGATTACAACTCTTTTGAAAATCCCAACACGGTTACGGTAAAGGACTTTAAAGGCGCCAAACTGTCCGGCGGCAAATTATCCGTCGCGTTACCGGCGAAGTCTGTTGTCGTGCTGGAATTGAATTAAATAATAACTAAAAAATAAAAAAGTGGTGGAAAATTTCAAAGATTCGGAAGTATGGTTTGTTACCGGCGCACAGTTGTTGTACGGTGGCGACGCAGTAATAAAAGTGGACGCTCATTCTACCGAAATGGTAAAGGGCTTGAACGATTCGGGCAATTTGCCGGTAAAAGTGGTTTATAAAGGTACGGCTAATTCGTCGAGTGAAATTTCGGACATTATGAGGGCTGCTAACGGCGACGCCAAATGTATCGGTCTGATTACTTGGATGCACACCTTCTCGCCCGCCAAAATGTGGATTCACGGTTTACTCGACTACAAAAAACCGCTCTTGCACTTGCATACGCAGTACAATGAGCAAATCCCGTGGAACGAAATAGACATGGATTTCATGAATCT
>JAISWY010000071.1 GCA_031270925.1 Candidatus Symbiothrix sp. | reverse complement strand
ATATTCAGATAAATACCTATGTTCATCAGGTATTGGCCCGAATAAATATTTCCGTTTCCGTTGAAGGTGCTACGGCCTTTTACCATGTTGAGTTCGGTAATTTTGTATTTTTTCGCGGAATCCAAGCCTTTGAGTTTCACTTCCAAATACTTGGTTCGTGCATGCGTTTTCAAACTGTAGGCGAATAGAACGGCTTCTTTTTTGTCTTTCGACACGTAATTCAAACTTGTCCATCCTTCCTCTGCATAGGGGGATGCGATGCGGTACAAATCGCCAAACTGCACAATCGGGCGGATTTTCTTGTAATTTTCGATGGCTTGGCGGGCGAAATCGCGTTCATTTCCTTGAATATGCTTCGGTTGCAATTCCATTCCCAAGCGTCCCGACATGGCTACGTCGAAGCGGAATTTGAGCGGACTTACAATGCCCGTCTGATGATTGGGACTTGTGGATACATGCGCTGCAGAGGCTATCGCCGGAAAGAAATGATTGGTTGAATACTGTATAAATACGCGATCGGAAGGATTGGTATTGTCGCTTGTCCAAAACTCATCATGGAAACGCAAAGCGCCGAAATCCAAACGGCCGCCGCCCGACGAGCAAAGTTGAATCATAATATCGGGGTAATGGGCGCGAATCCGTTCATATACATTGTATAAACCCCGCGTGTAATCAATCCAGAAGCGGCTTTGCTGGTCGGCCGGCAAATAAGACGAACCTGCGTTTTCTACGTGGCGGTTAGCGTCCCATTTGATATAATCGATGTTTTTTGATTGATTGACTACATCGACAAAGATCTGATACACAAAATCCTGCACTGCTGGGTTACTCAAATCCAACAGCCATTGGTGGCGCAAGGTCGGCATTTCCCGCCGGCCGCTTTTGACAATCCATTCGGGATGGCGGCGGGCTAATTCGCTTTCGGGATTAACCATTTCCGGTTCAATCCATATTCCGAATTTCAGGTCTTTTTGATGAGCGTAATCGGCCAGATAATCGATTCCGCGCGGCAATTTTTTCGTATTTACCTGCCAATCGCCCAAACCGGCGTCATCGTTGTTGCGGGGATAGCGATTGCCGAACCAGCCGTCGTCCAAAACGAAAAGCTCGATGCCGAAATCGGCGGCGTCATCCATCATATCTGTCAAAACTTGTTCGTTGAAATCGAAATAGGCGCCTTCCCAACTGTTCAAAAGGATGGGACGTAAATCGTTGCCGTGCTGCAAGTTATAATTGCGCGACCAATCGTGGAAACGACGTGAGATTTCGCCTTTTCCGCTGTTGCCGTATGTCCAAATCATTTCCGGCATTTCAAAGCGATCGCCGCTTTTGAGCGGATAGGCCGAAGTAAACGGATTCACTCCCGACAAAATATGCAGCGTTCCCGTTTCGTCTATTTGAAACGATAAGGAAAAATTGCCCGACCATGCCAAACTGCCGGCATATACCTCGCCCGCATCTTCCTGCGCCGGAGTTCCGAGCGACAATAAAAACGATGGATGATCGGCTTGTGTGGTGCGCACACCCTTTTTCGATTCGATTTTCTTGATGCCCGGTTGCAACTTTTCTTCCGTCAGTTGCATTTCGGTCGCCCATGTGCCGTGAAAATGCGTAAGGTAATACGGTTCGTTGCGATGCAAGGGCAAATAAGCGGAGTACATCGAACCCAAAGTTACCGCTCCGGCTTCCTTATGGTTGATAACAACTTTTTGACTGATAACATTTTCCTTATAATAAGATTTGAAAACCACATCTACAAAAAAAGGATAGATTTTATCTTTCAAATGAATGATGGTTTCGGAAATATTAGCGTCGATTTTTTTCGATTCGGCACCCGAATAAGCAAGTTGTGTAGTGAGAATGCCGTCAGAATGAGTTACTTGCAAAGCCGGTTCGAGGTAAGAGCGGCCACCGTAAGCGAGGTAAAGTTCAGGCGCCACGTTTTCTGTTTCGGTATCCGCCCAATGCGGGAAGCGCCGGATGGAAAATGCGGAATAATCGTCGAGTTTCGCGCCGAAATATTGATAGATTACTTTTTGATCGGGTTCGGCGGTAAATACCATGGCCAAATCGTGGGTTTCAACCGTGATGAGCGCTGCTCGCAAGACGGTCGCCGGCAAAATCAATGCGAATAATAACAGGATGTTTTTCATTTAAAATAGATGTTTATACTTTCAGGATGCAAAAGTACGTCAAAAAAGATTAAAATCATAATTTTAACCTTGTTTTCAGTTCGCCATACCTGTGGCTTTTCAAAAATTTGCTGAATTTCGATGACGCGCTTCCCTTTTTAATCTTATGTATTTCGACACAAAAGAAGACGTTCTAAAGCCTGCTCCAAAACCGCCCGCGAACACCCCACATTCATCCGCATAAAGCCGATGCCTTCGCGACCGAACATCTCTCCATCGTTCAAGGCCAAGCCGGCTTTTTCGACAAACAAGCGATTCAATTCTTTTTGACTCAAAGCCAATTCGCGACAATCCAACCACAGCAAAAACGAGGCTTCGGGAATAATGGCTTTAATTTGCGGGAGATTCTGTTTCAGAAAACTATCTACAAAGCATATATTCTCTTCGACATAGCGCAGCATCTGATTTTTCCACTCTTTGCCGTGCGTATAGGCGGCCTCGGTGGCAATGTAAGCGAAAAGCGTGGCTTCGTCCAATTCGCTTGCGTGTAAAAAAGCGTAAAAAGAATTGCGGATTTTGGGATTCGGAATAATCGAATAGGAACTGACGATGCCGGCAATATTAAAGGTCTTGCTGGGCGCCATAAACGTAATGCTGTTTTGTGCGGCTTGTTCCGATACGGTCGCAAAAGGCTGATGATGATGTCCGAACAAAGCCATATCGGAATGGATTTCGTCGGCAATGACCAAAATATTGTTTTCGTAACAGATTTCGGCCAATTCCCGCAAAGTCGCTTCATCCCACGTGATGCCGATCGGGTTGTGCGGATTCGACAAAATCAACAGCCGGCAATCCTTGTCGATTATTTTGCGCAAATGATCCAAATTCATCCGGTAGTTTCCGTTTTCTTCGATCAGCGGATTATACGCCACTTCGCGCCGGTGCATCAAAGGAATCAAGCGAAACGGATGATACACAGGCGGTTGGATAATCACTTTCTCGTGCGGTTTCGTAAAGTGCATAACCGCAAACGCAATGCCCTTGACCACGCCCGGAACATACGAAAACCATTCCTGGGCTATCTCCCATTGATGCTCATCTTTCAACCAGTTTTGAATCGAGCGAAAATAATTTTCCGAAGGGTAAGGATAACCGAAAATACCGGCCTCGCAACCTTGCTTCAAAGCATCGATAATAAAATCGTCGCATCGAAAATCCATATCGGCCACCCAAAGCGGTAATAAATCCGACCGGCCGTAACGTTCCTCCAAAGCATCGGTTTTCAATGCTCCGGTACCTCTCCGGTCGATAATCTTATCAAAATTATATTGAATTTTTTCCATGTTACCAAAAAGAAATTAAAAAAAGTAAAAAGAATAAAACAATGGCAAAAAACAACCACGATTGCCATTTGCGTTGCGACATGGTAAAATAATGCGACAACAAAAACGCACAGGGTAAATTAGAAATCAAGCCCCATTCGACTTGCCATTGCGATAGAAAAAAATAGCAAAATGCTGTCGGCAATGCGCAAACAAACCAATAGCCGAAAGTGATTTTGGCAAAGACCTTTTCGGAAATACCTGTGGCGACAATATTGATTTCGGCCAATATCATCGCCGATATTAATACGAGGAAACGAATCAATAGAAAGAGATCGAATGGGATGGGTTGTATCACAACCAAGTCTCGCAAGGCTGCTTTTTGCTCCGTAAACATCGACCAATCATCGAAATAAAGCGCCCATGTAAACATGCATATTTCGATTAAAATGAAGCCGAACAGATTGGCCAAGAAGGTTTTCCAGTTGAAACTGCGCATTCGGGACATTCCGTACCAAAACAACGGAAATAAACTCAACAACGGCGGCCAATACACCGCGCCCAACGAAATACACAATGAAATATTGAACGCCTCCCGTTGCGACTGCGGATTTTGATAGGTTTTAAGTAAAAAATACCACGCTATTATAACCGCCAATGATACTATGCTTCCTTTAATATCATTGAAATACAACGGATTAGTTCCAACGAATAAAAGAAAGAAAAAAGCCGGAAGCACCGTTCGTTTTCGAATCAGGTTATAAATTTGATTTAACAACAATAACGACAAGGCAATGCCGATTTGAAGCGCGGCCGCCAGCCAAATCCGAATATCCAAGATATTTTCGCACCACAAGAGCCGGATCACAATGAAAAGCACAATGGCTAAAAAATAGGGAGTCCGATCGGTAATAAATCGTTTATGCAGTTGTTTAACAGTCATTTATAAATCAAATCCTATGTCTTTACGGTAATATTTTCCTTCAAAATGGATGACGGTAGCGTTGGTAAACGATTGTTGTAAGGCCTCGTCTTTCGTTTTTCCGTAAGAACTGATGGCGATAACCCGTCCGCCATTGGTAACGATTTGATTATCAATCGCTTTTGTTCCAGCATGGAAAACAATACTGTTTTTTGTATTTGCCAAACCACTGATGATTTTGCCTTTTTCGTAATCGCCCGGATAGCCACCCGAAACGAGCATCACGGTAACGACCGCGCGTTCGTCCGTAACTAATTCTTTTTCAGCCAGATTTTGATTGGCAACGCCTTCTAGCAGATCCACCAAATCGGATTTGATACGCAACATCACGACTTCCGTTTCGGGGTCGCCCATTCGACAGTTGTATTCAATAACCATCGGTTCGCCGCCAACATTGATTAATCCGAAAAAGATAAATCCCTTATAATCAATGTTTTCCGATTTTAAACCTTCGACGGTTGGAATGACGATGCGTTCTTCAACTTTTTGCATAAAAACCTTATCGGCAAACGGAACGGGGCTTACGGCGCCCATGCCTCCGGTATTCAATCCGGTGTCGCCCTCGCCTATTCGCTTATAATCTTTGGCTTCGGGCAAGATTTTGTAATTTTTGCCGTCGGTCAGAACAAAAACCGAACATTCGATGCCCGATAGAAATTCTTCGATGACCACCGTTTCGCCCGCTTTGCCGAAACTGCCGTTCAACATGGCGTTTAATTCGCGAATTGCGTCATCTAAATCGTTGATAATCAATACTCCTTTGCCGGCCGCCAAGCCGTCGGCTTTCAACACGTAGGGCGCCGGTAATGTTTTCAGAAAAGCGATCCCATCTTCAATATTTTCTTTCGTAAGACTGAAATAGCGCGCTGTGGGGATATTGTGCCGTACCATAAAGGCTTTTGCAAATTCTTTACTGCCCTCCAATTGCGCTCCGTTTTGCGATGGGCCAATGACGGGAATACGATTCAAATGTTCGTCGTTCTTGAAAAAATCGAAAATCCCTTGCACCAACGGATCTTCGGGGCCTACCACCACCATTTTTACTTCATTTTCCAAAGTAAATTTTTTCAATCCTTCAAAATCGGTAGCCGAAAGGGGAACATTCTCGCCGATTTCTGCCGTTCCCGCATTGCCCGGAGCGATAAACAATTTTCCAACTTGCTTGCTTTGAGCAATTTTCCAAGCCAACGCATGTTCCCTGCCGCCGGAACCCAACAATAAAATATTCATATTTTGCTGTATGTTTTTTGAATGAAGCTGCAAATTTACGCAAAGAAAATCAAATAACGAAACATTGTCGCTCCCGATAACATTTCCGGCAAAAATGAATACAGCCTGATTCGCCGATTCAATGTACTTTTGCGGTATAAATAATTCAAATATCCATCGAAATGAAAAATCTTTTTTTGATTCTGTTTACCGGTTTATTTTTGTTGAACATCGAAAATATCTCCGCCCAACAAGTGCAAGTTTGCGATTTACCGGCTTGTTATTCCGTATCCACCTATTTCCAAATCAGCCTGAACGGGACGAATGTGCCGGTTTCCACCACTTTCGGCGTTTACGAATACGCCCATTTTTCGTTTAGCGGAACGATCAATCTAACTGTTACGGTTCAAAATGATATTACATCTTTCAATATCAGTCCGTTATCTTACGAGATAGAAGGAACGGCCAACGGAAAAAGTTTATCGTTCCAATTGAATCAATCGCGTTATTTAATCTTGAAAATCAATAATTTACCCGAATTGATCATTGCGGCCGATAATTTGGAAACCGATATTCCCGCATCTTCCGGCACAGGTATATATAATATTGTAAGCGATTACAATGCCGATATGAGCGGGAATAATACAAGCGACGCCGTCAATCAAAATACATCGGCCATTCAACAAGCTATCAATGCTGCGAATACGGCCGGTGGAGGCATTGTGTATATTCCGGCAGGCGTGTATTATTGTAAAAATATCGTTTTGAAAAGCCATGTCCACATCTATTTGGAAGCGGGCGCCGTGATTCGCGGAACGGGAAAAAAGGCCGATTATGTCGAGCATTACCGCAAAGTATCAATCAGCAATTACCCCGGTTCGTGGTTTCTCTACACCGATACGCCGATTCCTTTACCTGCCGAAACCAATCGCAGTCTGCCTGTCGAACAAACCACCGGCATCAAAATATACGGTCGCGGAACGATTGACGGCAACGGCGATGCAGCACGTAAAAACGGACTTCTGATGGCGCTTTTGATGCCGATGAATACCGAAAACATGACGGTCGATGGCGTGATTTTCAGGGATAGTGGCCTGTGGGGTGTAACGCCAACTCGTAGCAACGATATACAATTCATTAATACAAAGCATTTTAACGAAAACAATAACGACCACGAAGACGATGCGGTAGATGTGCAGGAATCGCAACGCGTCCTTTTCCGCCATTCGATTGCCGTTTCGGAAGACGATACTTATTCGACCAAGACCTGGGAAAACTGGTCGGGAGATATTACCAAAAACTGGTCGGGACCGGCCGAAAACTTGGATGATGTGGTTTTCGACGATTGTGTGGCATGGAGCCGTTGCGCCACTTTCAAAGTCGGATTCGGCGTTCATCAACACCAGTCGAACATCACCTTTCGAAATTCGGTTTCTTATAAAAGTATGCGCGCTATCGCTGTGAATCACAAATACAAACCGAAAAATGTTACGAATGTTTTGTTCGAAAATATGGATATCGAAGGCTATTGGCCACGTTCCGGCAACGGACAACGCTGGTTTGAAGCCGATTTCGCCGAGAGTTCCAACGGCGGAACTATCGACGGACTGACTTTGCGCAATATCAACGTGCGCAACGCCGGAGCTAATACCTCAATTTTGAAAGGATTAAACATGGATACCCAAATAAAAAACATTACATTTGAAAATATTTACATGCCCGGTAAAGACCGTCCGGCGACGACTTTGGGCGAGATGAATATCAAAGAACGCAATTCCTACCTCGAAAATATTATAATTTTGCCCGAAATTCCGGACGAGCCGCTTACATCCATTCACTCGATAAACGATTTTATCGCGATTCGCAACTATCTCAATGGTAATTTTCAATTGGAAGAAGACATTGATTTATCGGAATGGATTGCCGAATATTCGCCCGAAAACGGTTGGGAACCGATCGGCACGGCCAATAATCCATTTACCGGCCAATTGAATGGTAACGGTCATACAATCAGAGGATTATGGAGTAAAAACTCGACAATCGACAATGTGGGTTTATTCGGTGTAGCCGATGGGAAAGTGAATATTTCGCGTTTGGCGGTTATTGTTCCGGAAGACAAATCCATCCAAGGCAAAAACAATACCGGCGCTTTGATCGGCTATTGCATTTCGGGAGAACTATCTATCAGTGAAGTATTTATCAACGGAAAAATTGAAAGCCTACAGAAAAACGCCGGCGCTTTGGTTGGTTATTCCGGTGCGCAAACACAAATCAAAGATTGTTATGTCATCGGAACGGTTTATGCACCGAGCGATCGTGCAGGCGGTTTGCTTGGTTTGGCCGAAAACACAAGTCTTTTAATACAAACGAGTTATGCAGTCAATGAAATCCGTAGCAACAGCGGTTCGGCCGGCGGATTGGTCGCTTCGGTCAATGGTAGCGGTTCGGATTTGGGTATTTTGAAATGTGTCGCTGCCAATCCGAAAGTCAGCGGTTCGGCAAGTTATACAGGGCGAATTTGGGGTTATAACGCCGCCGGAAACAACCGCTTGGAAAACATCGCCTTCGACGGGATGGGATGTAATTCAAGCGAAAAAACACAAACACTTTCCAATAAAAACGGTTGGAGCAGCAGCCGTTCGCAAATTTTAAACGAAAACGTGTATAAAAGCGATTTCGCTTGGGATTTCAATTCGATATGGAGCATGGGTAACGAACACTATCCGCTTCCCGTTTTACAATCCATATCTTTGGATGATCAACCGGAAACATTGCCGGTGCATTTGCAGGAAAGTAATTTTTTAAGGGAAATCGGACAAGAAAACGACGGCGAAATTTGCATTTTCGACTTGACGGGTAAAAAAATATTGCAAATTCAGGCCTTCGAATCATCGATCGAGCGCTTGCCGGCTGGAATATATTTGGTTAAAACAGCAGGAAAAATATGGAAATGGATGAAGATTTGAATTATTTCATGTAACTTTGCCGTCCGATTATTGAACAGCAAATTATGGATTTATCAATTGTAATTCCTCTCTTGAACGAAGCCGAATCGCTTCCCGAATTGTATGCGTGGATCGAAAAAGTAGTGAAACGCGAAAATTTTTCTTATGAGATTTTTTTTGTAGATGATGGAAGCACTGACGATTCTTGGCGGATTATCAGCGAGTTACACCAACAACATCCGGAAGTACACGGCATTCGTTTTCAACGGAATTACGGCAAATCGCCCGCGCTTCAATCGGCTTTTGCTCAAACACGAGGCGATGTGGTGATTACGATGGACGCCGACTTGCAGGATTGCCCCGACGAAATTCCCGAACTTTACCGCTTAATTAAAGAAGAAAAATATCATTTAATTTCTGGTTGGAAAAAGAGACGTTACGACCCGATAACCAAAACTTTACCCACTAAATTATTCAATGCTACCGCTCGTGCTTTTTCAGGTATTCAATTACATGATTTCAATTGCGGATTGAAATCCTACGACAGTCGCGTTGTAAAAAACATCGAAGTCTATAACGATATGCACCGCTGGATTCCGTTTTTGGCGAAAAATGCCGGATTTACCAAAATCGGCGAAAAAGTTGTGCAACATCAAGCGCGAAAGTACGGACACACTAAATTCGGTTGGGATCGTTTCGCGAACGGCTATCTGGATTTGTTCACCTTATGGTTTTTATCGAAATTCGGGAAAAAACCCATGCACTTTTTCGGATTAATCGGCAGTTTGATGTTTTTGTTGGGATTTTTTGCCGTTTTAGCCGTCGGAGGAATCAAAGCGTATGCTCTCTTCAAAGACGTTACGGCGCCGTTAATTACGAATACTCCCTACTTTTACGTCGCTTTGGCGTGCATGATTATCGGAACGCAATTGTTTTTAGCGGGATTTATCGGCGAACTGATTACGCGCAATTCGCTTGAACGTAACCGGTATAATATTATGGAACAAATTTAGAGGACATTATTTTGGCTTAGTTGCAAAACCCTGTGTTTAGCAGAGGCGACAGACCGCAGGTCTGTCGCTTCTACTTCGCCGATAATTTCAAAATTCCGAATAATGGCGTCTTGACTGCAAAAATGAAATTTTTCTATTGCTTTAACGCACATTGAAAGCCCAACCCAAACTCGCGTAGAACATATTGTAACTTGAACTGTTCTTCATGGTGCTGTATTGCCATCCTCCGCCGAATCGCAAATAGTCCGTCAAGTTGAATTTTACATGCCAGCCCAAATTGGCTCCATACGCATTATATGTAACCGGAAAAGAAATCTCTTGGATATTGTGCATGTATTGTACGCCGACGGATGGCCCCGTTGCAAACGTGCCGAAATCCAAAAGGAGAAAACGGGCATCCAAGTTCAAGGAATACAAAGCATTTTTGATTTGTCTGTTGGGATCCCACTTGTCGGGACGGGTAATGTTCGGATTCATCACACCGCTCAATGTTAATTGTAAAGGACCAGACGGTGCATAAGAAAGATTCAATCCGTAAAGGAAATTTTTATAATAAGTAATGTAACCGCCTTGCGCCCCAACCGTTAAATCACCGGCTTGCGCAAATGATTTCAGGGCGAAAAAACCCAATAAAGCAACACAGATTATTTTTTTCATTTGTATTCGTATTAAAATCGGGGGCAAAAATAAGGATTATCCGTGCAATTGGCAAGTATTTTAGACTTTTTTCACTGATATATCTGATTTACACATCCGCATTCAGCTATCTTGCATCAATCCAAGAACCGGCCAGCCCGAACCGTTTTACGACATTTGCGACGAGTTGGCCGGGGATTATCCTAAAACATTCCTTTGGATGGGCTGGCACCCGCAATGCCGGTGTGTAATGACCCCGATATTAGTTAGCGGAGACGAAGCAACCAAATTAATAGATGCGCACGTAAAAGGGGAAAAGTACACGCCGAAACAAATAAAAAAAGTACCTTTGCGAT
Source organism: Candidatus Symbiothrix sp. (assembly GCA_031270925.1). GTDB lineage: Bacteria > Bacteroidota > Bacteroidia > Bacteroidales > Azobacteroidaceae > Azobacteroides. Next base: position 1,416 of record JAISWY010000071.1, on the reverse strand, counting down.
TTCAAAAATGGGTAGAGAAAAATGCCGACCGGATAAACGTCGCTAATAACCGTGGAACGCTACCCTATTGGATGATGGATAACGCAAAATTTGCAAGGATAAGAGTGAACCCGATAAACGCAATAGCGCAACAGAAAAAAAGAAAAGCCGCCGCCGAGAAATACAATGCTTACGGCAGCGACTGGGAAAAAGCGTATTTTGACAGGTATAGCGGCGGTTTTAATGTGTATCATAAAGACCACAAATTTATGAAAACAGGCGGCGGCGGTGAAGCCGAAAAGGTTGTGGGAAAAATGCTTGCTAAATACAACGGTAAGCAGGTAGAATTTTTGCCGGAGGGCGAAAAGAAAAGTCCGGATATTAAATTTGATAATCAGACATGGGATATAAAATATATTGACCACGCCAACGAAGAAACAATCAGAGCCGCAATAAAGGATGCCAGAAAAGCCGGCAATGCTATTTTTTACTTCAAAGATGAGAGTAAATCCGTTTTACTGAACAGTGCAATAGTAAGAGAAGAGGGCCGGTTTTTGAAAGGGCAAACAAGTGATATTCCCGATATTTACGTATTTGATAAAAACGGACTGTTAAAGTTACTTTGGGAAAAACAAAAGGGGCTAAATAAATAGCCCCTCAGTTGCGTATTTGTGCTTTCGCCCCCCCCCCGCCGGGACCGGTGGAGAATGTGAGAGTTTTACCTAACAGGGTTTCCACCTGTACTTCCCTCTCATTTATCCCCGCGAAACGCTCCGGAATCGAACCGGAATAAACCTTTGCGCCCAAAAATTGTGGTGCAGAAACTAACTTCCGCACCGCAAAAATACAACTTTTTTCCGAACCTGCAAAAAAATATCTGAAAAAATTTACAAAAGCCCCGAATAAATGGGCTTTTGCATTTGATACCTCAAACAAGTAACGTTGCCTTTGCGATACGTCCGCAAAGTTGATTACTAAATTCAGAACTGAAATAGCAGAAATTACTCAAAACAATACACAATAGGGCGAAACGTTTAGTAGGAATACAACTTCATCTTTCAAAAGTTCACCCGGATGAACAGGGCGAATAAGTATATCATTGGGATTGACTATTTCGCGAAATTCAAGACGGTATTGGTCGTTGATGCGCACGGAAGAAACCCCCTTTTAGTCGCCTTTCAACTTTTCGTAACGTAGTGAATTATATCCAAAAAGTTCTTCCATTCTTTCAGCATTAACCAAAGCCTTTACGCATCTTAAGTAGCCATTAATGACTTGGGGCTGATAACGGTATTTTTTGTCCGTTGTTTTGCCTTTTTCGTACAATTCGCGTAAATAGTCTTTTTTTTAATCTGCTTTTATATTTGTTCGGTGCAATTGTTATCAAATTACCGCCGCAATTTTCCGCACATGGTTCAGGTTCTCAATAAAAGGTAT
>JAISWY010000120.1 GCA_031270925.1 Candidatus Symbiothrix sp. | reverse complement strand
GGACACGGTGATTGCAGCAGTTTTTTTGTTCCGCTCAACGATTTAATGAGCGTGCTGAACGGAAAATGGAAAATGCGGCTGATTTTGTGTTTGGCAAGTGAGCCGAAACACTTCAACGAGATATGGAAATGTCACGGAATATCGCCGCGAATTTTATCTAAAGAATTGAAAGAATTGGAGTTAAACAGTATATTAATTCGCACTGAACTCAACGACAATCTGAAATCCGTTGTCTATTCGCTTACCGAACAGGGTGTAGAACTTGTGCCGATAATCCTGCAACTGCAAAAATGGGGAACACGATACAGGAAAAGTATTTTAGAGAATCAATAAATGCCAAACCGCAAAAGAAGGTCAGATACAATGTGCTTATTTCTATAACCCCCAATCGCTTCGCTTCATTGGGGGTTATTAACATTCAGACCTGCGGTCTGTCGTCTCTGCTAAACACAGGGTTTTGCAACTGAGCCATTTTTCTTTGCTATTCTTCTATTATCGGTGTTTCCACAGAGGCTTTCCCTTTCAAATATTCCGGTAAACTCATCCCTGCCTGATTAAAAAGATCATTCAACGGCGGCACCGATTTCATTAAGCCCGCAAGAAAATTGGCGGTGGAAGTTGTACCGTTTTCTCCATTACCATTGTCCCAAACGGTAATTTTGTCGATTTTGATATTCTTGATCGCTTCAACCTGCGTTTTCACAAGTTCGGGCAATTTTTCGATCAACAACAGTTGATAAGCCGATTGTGCATCGCCGGCGGCTTTTACCATTTCGCGGTAACCTTCGGCTTGCTTTGTGAGGATTTCGTAATAACCACGCGCCTCTGCGTCCATTTTGGCGAAAATTGCATCTGCCTCGCCCTTTGCATTGACACGGATTTTTTCCGCTTCCGCCTCTGCGTCAATGATACGGCGTTGTTTTTCGATTTCCTCCTGCACGATAATGTTTGCCTGTTGCGTGGCACGCTCACGTTCGGCGCGGGCAGTTTCGGCTTTTTGTTCGGCCACGTAAGCTTCTTGCAAGGCTTTTGCTTGTTGCACTTTTTCGGCGGTAACAGCCAATTTTAAGGCTTCGGCTTCTTTTTCGCGGCGGGCGGCGTCGGAATTGGCGATGTCGATTTTCGCGGTGTTTTCGCCTTGTACGGCGGTCGCGTTGGCCTGCGAAGTACGGATACGGGTGTCGCGTTCTGCTTCGGCTTTCCCGATTTCTCCGATTTTATCTTGCTCTGCCACAGATACTTTTGCTTCGTTGATGGCTTTGGCAGCGGCTTCTTTTCCCAAAGCTTCGATGTAACCCGATTCGTCTTTGATGTCGGTAACGTTTACGTTAATCAGTTTCAAACCGATTTTTTTCAACTCGGCTTCGACGTTTGTAGATACATATTCCAAAAATTTATCGCGGTCGGAATTGATTTCTTCGATCGACATGGTGGCGATAACCAAACGCAATTGTCCGAAAAGAATATCGCGCGCGAGTTCCTGTATTTGGTCGGACGTCAAACCCAGCAAACGTTCGGCGGCATTGTTCATACTGTCTATATCGGTGGAAATACCGACCGTAAAGCGACAAGGAACATCTACGCGAATATTTTGACGGCTCAATGCATTGGTCAGATTGGCTTCGATCGAAATCGGAATCAAACTCAGATAAGCATAATCCTGAATAACCGGCCAAATAAACGTACCGCCGCCGTGGATACACTTGGCCGACGAACCGCCGGTGTTTCCATACACTACCAAAATTTTGTCCGACGGACAACGTCTGTAACGCGACGCGAGCCACATAATGGCTACAAGACTTACTACTACTACTACGACAATTAAAAAAGATGGAGACATCATAATGAATTGAATATTAAAAATTGAGAATTGAAAATTATATTATGTTTACTAAAACGGTTTGAGAATCAATGATTTCCATTACTTTAACGATAGTGCCGGTCGGAATCCTTTCGCCGGACGTTTGCGCATCAATTTCGTGAAATGCGCCACGCACGCTGATTTGAATTTTTCCTTTGCCCGATTTGTTTCCGGGAATCACCAAATAGACATTAGCCGTTTTGCCTGCAATTTCGTTGATTCTGAATGTATTATCGCTTCTCAGCCGCAGCATCAACTTAAAAATGGTAACAAAAACAAGCACCAATACCAAACCGGTCGATGCGGCGAAAAAAGCAAGCCAAAACGACGATTCGAAGGTGTTGTAGAAACAAACGCCGCCCCAGCCCAATCCCAAGAAAAAATTGACCATGCTACGGATGGAAAAAAATGGATACGAGGAGTCTGCGTGAATTTCGCCATCGCTGAAATCGGCGTCGAAATGCCCCGGAACATCCATGCCTGCAAAAGTTATAATTGTTTGAATAACAAATACTAATGTTGCAATTCCGGCGATAATCCAATAGGTTTTCAAACCGGCGTCTAATGTGTTGAACCAATCCATAAAAATCAAAATATCCGAAAGTTAGAAAAAAAAATTATTGATTTTGCAAAGTTACATAAAAATCTTACGATTTCCAAGCACATGAAATGAAAAAAAGTTTTCGCAGATTCAATTTACCAACCATTCCTTAATCTCCCCCGACTTCGCTTTGCTGACGATAA
>JAISWY010000344.1 GCA_031270925.1 Candidatus Symbiothrix sp. | reverse complement strand
TGATCTTCTTCCGAGCGAAGCATATTTTTCATTTCCAACTTTTCGAGCAAATCGATGGCCGTTTGACAGGCGACATCAACTTCTTCTTCCGAAGTAATGCCTTCCTTATTGAAATCGAAAGCCAGTTGCAACTCGTCGACAGCGGCTTTTAGCTCATTGTAGGCCGTAATCCACGATTTGATGCCGCGCACTTTCCGCATTTGCTCTTCGGCGCGTTTCGGGTCTTCCCAAAAATCGGGCGCGTGTGTGCGAAGTTCTTCCTCTTCTAATTGAATGGTTTTCTCATCGACGTCAAAGGTACCCCCTCAACGCCTGCTCGCGTTCCAATACATTCTGTAATTGGTCTGTAGTAATCATGTTTGTAAAAATTTTCGGCAAATTTACGTTAAATTTTTGGATTATGCATCAAGATAGGAAATAGTTTGTACCTTTGTAAACTTTTGACTAAAAACATGGAATATCGATTATGCAATGGGCAATGCTGCATCAACAAGAAAGGTTGCTGCCGGCATCAAAATAAACTCAACACTTACGATTGGTTGTGCGACATACCTGAAGTACAACAAGCAACCGATTATGTGGAAGTGCAATTCAAGAATACGCGCAAAGGTTATTATTTGAACAGTAATAAGTTGGAATTGTCGAAAGGCGATGTGGTGGCAGTGGAAGCAAGTCCGGGACACGACATTGGCAGGGTCACGCTGACAGGAAAACTCGTTCTCTTACAGATGAAAAAGCATCGCGTTCATCCCGATGCCGAAATCAAGCGGGTCTATCGGATTGCCAAGCCCAACGACCTCGAAAAATACGAGGAGGCTAAAGCGAAAGAACACGAAACGATGATTCGTTCGCGCAAAATCGCCGAAGCGCTGGGTTTACAAATGAAAATAGGCGATGTAGAATATCAAGGCGACGGCAACAAAGCCATTTTTTATTATATCGCCGACGATCGCGTGGATTTCCGGCAATTGATTAAAGACTTGGCCGAGGCTTTCCGAATCCGCATCGAAATGAAACAGATCGGCGCGCGGCAAGAAGCGGGACGTATCGGTGGAATCGGCCCCTGCGGTCGTGAATTGTGCTGTTCGGGCTGGATGTGTAGTTTTGTGTCGGTTTCGACCGGAGCCGCCCGCTTGCAGGATTTATCGCTCAATCCGCAAAAATTAGCGGGACAATGCGCCAAACTCAAATGCTGTCTCAACTACGAAATAGATGCTTATGTGGAAGCCCAACGCCAATTTCCATCGCGCGAAATCCCGTTGGAAACGCAAGATTCTACGTATTACCATTTTAAAACCGATGTCTTCAAAGGACAAATGCAATATTCGACCGATAAGCACATTGCAGCCAATTTGATTACCATCACGGCTGCCCGCGCTTTTGAAGTTGTCAATATGAATAAACGAGGACAAAAACCGCGACTCCTCGATCGAGACAGCGAAGAGCAAAAACCGGCAAGAGCATCGCAAGATATTCTGGATGAAAGCATTACGCGATTCGATAATACCAAGCGGAAAAATAAAAACCGCAACCGCAATCATGCGCAAGGCCAGAACCGGCCGAACCAGGATCAGCGAAATCAACAGTCGCGTACTTTTGTACATCAATCGCGATTAATCAAGAAAAATGACGGCAACGCTCAACAACCCGGTTAAATTCGGAGGATTACTTGTAATAAGCATGGCCTTTTGTATGGCCTGCGGACAGATCGACACATTCTCGGAATTTCATTCTTTCCCGCAACTCGAATGGAAGCAATCGGAAGCGGTGCGTTTTGAGGCGCCCGTAACCGATCTGTCGAAATATTACGACGTGTTTATCGAAATCCGCAACAACAATCAATATCCCTTCGCTAATCTTTGGTTGTTTATTGACATGAAAATGCCCGACGGAACCGTTCGGAGCGATACCATTCCCGTCCAATTGGCCGACGTTTACGGTAAATGGTTTGGAACAGGAATCGGAACTTACTCATTATCCTATCTTTATAAAGAACATTTCCAATATCCCGATACCGGAATTTACGTTTACATCATCCGCCAAGGCATGCGAAAAGAAATCTTAAACGGTATTTCGGAAGTAGGATTGCGGATCGAAACGCAACATTCGTCAAAAACGCAATAAAACAATGGAACAAAAACAGTATGCCGGACTTTCCGATACGCAGGTAATCGAAAGTCGTAAAATACACGGAACCAACGTATTAACACCGCCGAAAAAAGATCCGCTATGGAAACGATACCTCCAAAGTTTTGAAGATCCGTTGATTCGTATCTTGTTGATAACCTTGCTTTTATCGATTGGCGTAGCGTCGTTTCAATTCTATAAGGGATTGGAATCATCGTCGGTATTTTTGGAACCGGCGGGTGTGTTTGTCGCCATTTTATTAGCTACCGGCGTAGGATTTGTGTTTACAGTCAGCGCGAATAAAAAGTTCAACATCCTGAATCAGGTAAACGACGATACACCCGTGAAAGTGATTCGGAACAGTCAAGTTTCTTCAGTTCCCAAAAAAGATATAGTGGTGAATGACATCGTTTTGCTCGAAACCGGCGAAGAAATTCCTGCCGATGGTAAATTGTTGGAAGCCATATCCTTACAAGTGAACGAATCGACTTTGACCGGCGAATTGGTTACGAGTAAAACCGTAAATGAAGCCGGTTTCGACCCGCAAGCCACCTATCCGTCTTACCGCGTTTACAAAGGAACAACGGTTTTAGACGGACACGGCATCTTTGAAGTACAATTCGTAGGCGATGCCACCGAATCGGGAAAAGTAGATGCCAAATCGCAGGAGGTTAGCGAGATAAAAACACCTTTAGACATTCAATTGAATCGATTGGCAGATTGGATTACCACCGCCAGCTATATCGTCGCAGGCTTAATTGTTGTTGTCCGTTTAATCCTTTATTTTCAATCGCTTACAACTTTCGATTGGCTCGATTTCGGACAATATTTTCTGCATACGGTCATGATTGCGATAACCTTGCTCGTAGTGGCCGTTCCCGAAGGCTTACCGATGGCCGTAACGCTTAGTTTGGCCATGAGTATGAAACGGATGTTGGCAACCAATAATTTGGTGCGCAAACTGCATGCTTGCGAAACGATGGGCGCCACAACCGTCATTTGTACCGATAAAACCGGAACACTCACGCAAAACCAGATGCAAGTCTTCAATCTTCGTCAGTACGGGACTGACCCTCAGGCATTAACAATTATTCATGAAGGAATCGCCGTCAATTCAACCGCTTATCTTGATTTTTCCGATCCGCACAAAATCAAGGCATTAGGCAATCCAACGGAAGGCGCATTATTATTGTGGCTGCACGAAAACAACATCAATTACCTGTCGTTGCGCGAAAAGGCAGAAGTCATCGAACAATTGACATTTTCGACCGAACGTAAATACATGGCGACAATTGTCCATTCTCCACTGCTCGGCAAGAAAGTCTTGTATGTGAAAGGCGCGCCCGAAATCATTTTGGATTTGTGTCAAACATTGTCTAATCGCGAAACAATTCATCAGCAATTGCTTGAATATCAAAACAAAGCTATGCGAACTCTTGCCTTCGCCTACCAAATCATAGAAGACAATAACGATTATATCACAGAAGGCGCGCTCAATTCTCAATTCACAATTCTCAACTTTTTAGGAATCGCCGCCATTTCCGACCCCGTGCGACCGGATGTTCCGCCGGCCATTGCGCAATGTTTCCGCGCCGGCATCCAAGTAAAAATCGTTACGGGCGACACACCCGGAACCGCCAAGGAAATCGGCCGACAAATCGGTTTGTGGACGGAAAACGATAGCGACCGCAACCATCTGACCGGCGTAGAATTTGCCAAATTATCGGACGAAATGCTTTTGGAACGCATCTTGGATTTGAAGATTTTATCCCGCGCACGACCATTGGATAAGGAGCGATTGGTCAAATTATTACAGAAAAAGAATCAAGTAGTGGCCGTAACCGGCGACGGGACGAATGATGCACCTGCGTTGAATGCCGCACAAGTCGGCTTGTCGATGGGCGACGGCACTTCGGTAGCGAAAGAAGCAAGCGACATCACGATTTTGGACAATTCGTTCCAAAGCATTACACGCGCTGTGATGTGGGGGCGGTCGCTATACCAAAACATTCAACGGTTTATCCTTTTCCAGATAACGATCAACGTCGCTGCTTGTTTGATTGTCTTGGCGGGCGTGTTTTTGGGCATGGAATCGCCGCTCACGGTTACGCAAATGCTGTGGGTTAATTTGATTATGGACACGTTTGCGGCTTTGGCTTTGGCCTCCTTGC
>JAISWY010000298.1 GCA_031270925.1 Candidatus Symbiothrix sp. | reverse complement strand
AATTGTGTGGCGAATTTCCCGATTTGCCTTTCGATTTTCATGCTCACAACGATTTTGGGATGGCGACGGCTAATGCCATCTCGGCGTGGCAAGCGGGTGCGCAGACAATAAGCGTTACGACAGGCGGTCTGGGCGAAAGAGCGGGCAATGCCGTTTTGGAGGAAATAATTCTCATCGGCGCTCAACGATTCGGCATAAAGAAATACGACACAAGCCGCATTTTTGAACTGTGCCGGTATGTTTCCGAAATATCCCGCCGTCCAATTCCCGAAGCGAAACCCGTCAGCGGACGATGGGCTGTCAGCCACGAATCGGGCATCCACGTGCGCGGAACACTTGCCGACGTCCTCTCATTTCAGGCATTCGACGGCAAAACAGTCGGCAGGGAAACTATGGAAATCTGCTACGGCAAACATTCAGGACGGGCGGGGCAAGAGAAAACATTCCCTTTGTTCCACAAATGAGTTAATTATTTCTTAGGGGTTGACAAAAAAAATTTTTATCTTTGCACTTCATTAATAGAAGGGCATTATGTTTGAGGTTCTACTTATAATATTTCTCGTTTTTTTGTTAATCCGTTGGATGTTCAAAGGTTTTATCCGTTCGATATTCGGACAGGTGCAATCCATGGGGAATCAACAACAACAACGCAAACGTTCGTCGTCGCAACAGCAGCAAACGCAAAACCCATCGAAAAAAGTGATTGCTTCCGATGAAGGCGAATATGTTGATTACGAGGAAGTTAAAAATTAACCGCGAATCAGCGAAATAAATTCTTCCCGCGTTTTGGCTTGATTGAACACACCGGTAAAATCGGATGTGGTGGTTATCGAATTTTGTTTTTCCACACCGCGCATCTGCATACATAAGTGTTGGCCTTCCAAAACGACCATCACGCCGAGGGGGTTCAATGTTTTTTGGATACAATCTTTTATTTGCGTGGTCATCCGTTCCTGCACTTGCAAGCGGCGGGCGAAAACATCGACGATACGCGGGATTTTACTCAAACCGGTTATTACGCCGTTGGGAATATAAGCAACATGCGCTTTTCCGAAAAACGGCAAAAGATGATGTTCGCACATCGAATAGAAATCAATATCTTTTACTACCACCATTTGCCTGTAATCTTCAATGAAAACGGCAGATGACAAAATTTTGGCCGGATCTTGTTGGTAACCTTTGGTCAGGAACATCATTGATTTGGCGACTCGTTCGGGTGTTTTCACAAGGCCTTCGCGTTCGGGATTTTCGCCGAGCAATTCCAAGATTTTCCGATAGTGAAAAGCTAATTCTTCTTTCCGTTTTAATTCTTCGGGAGTAAAATCCATAATTTATTCGCTTGCGGTTGAGTACATTTTGATGGTGGCGGAAACGAGGTACATTTCTTGTCCAAATTCGGGAAAAGCGCGTTGCAGTTGTTGTTTGACCAAGTTGGCTTCTTCGCGAGTGGTAAAATCGCCGACCGTAAGTTTCCAGTTGGGTGCGTTGTAAGTCATGTAAACGGGTAATTCGGGAAATTGCTCTTTGATGGTGTTTTGCTTGGAAGTGGCTTCCGCACGTGCAGCACCCGGCTTACTGCCCATGAAAACCTGAACGCGGAATCCGGGGCGGGTAATCGTTTCTTCTCTGTTTTCGGCAGAAGAAGGTATCGGCGTTCCAATCAAAGCCGCAATAGCGGGAGAACATTCTACGCGAATCACTCCTTCCGACGAATCGACATTGGCTTGCAATTCGTCGATAATGGTTTGTGCGCTGATATTCAACACACAAACCGTTAATAATATCGTATAAAGGTACTTCATTTTAGAATGCTTCAACAATAGGTAGGAAGGTTTCGACTTTCAAAGCGGCGCCGCCAATCAATCCGCCATCCACATCGGGATTGGAGAATAATTCTTTGGCATTGCCTGCATTGGCGCTACCGCCATAGAGAATTGAAGTGTCGTTGGCCACTGCTTGACCGTATTTCGCTGCCAAAATGCTGCGGATGTAGGCATGAATTTCCTGCGCTTGCGCCGGAGTAGCTGTTTTGCCGGTTCCAATAGCCCAAACCGGTTCGTAAGCCAAAACGATTTTTCCAAAATCTTCGGTCGAAAGGTCGAACAAGCTTTCTTCTATTTGCGTTTTTACTACTTCGTTTTGTTTGCCTGCTTCGCGTTCTTCCAAGACTTCGCCGATGCAGAAAATCGGAATTAAATTGTTTTCCAAAGCCAATTTCACTTTTTCTTTCAAGATAGCGTTGGTTTCGCCGTAGTAAGCGCGGCGTTCGGAGTGTCCCAAAATCACGTATTGCGCGCCGGTGGAAGCAAGCATTGCGGCCGAAACTTCGCCCGTGTAAGCGCCCGAAACTTTATCGGCGCAGTTTTCGGCTCCCAATCTCACCGTTTTTCCGTCGATAACGGCGTTTACAGACGCCAAATGAATAAACGGCGTACAAATAACGACATCGCATTTAACCGTTTTTCCGTTCAGCGCGGCTTGTAACTCTTTTGCCAACTCAATGCCTTCTTGCAGGTTTTTGTTCATTTTCCAATTTCCTGCGACAATGTTTTTTCTCATGTTTTATTATTTTAATGAATTGATTTCTTTTTCCATCGGTAAACAGCTGTTCGGCCATTTATCGATTACCACTGCATCTTTTATCAAAACCAAACCCGGATTGGAACGGATAATTGTTTTCAGCGTAACGTCGTCGGTAATGCAAAACGGATATTCGGCGCCTGTGCTTGTGCGCCACGCTTCGATTTCATCCGCAGTGGAAGCCGTCAAACAGAGAAAACGATAATTATTGTCGTTTGCCCAATCATAAATATTGTTGATTTTGTCGATGTGCGAATCGTTCGCTTTTTCCAATTTGTGAGCGATTAATAAAAAGGTACAACTTGTATCGTTCAGAACTACGTCTGTAATTTCGTCGCCGTTTTCGGTGGTAATTGTGAAATCGTGAATCGGTGGTTCGTATCCTTTCTTAATCAGTGTGTTGATGGTTTCGACAAATTTCCAAGCCGTATCGTTTTTAGGATAATCGGTCAGAGAAAATTTTTGTTGTACGCCGTTTTTTTCGTAAATCAGCGCTGTTTCGTAAACGTCTTGTTCCGCATCATCGGGAATTTCCATCAATTCACGAATATTGTTTCCGATTTTATACGGGCGAAAATCCAAAATCGGGAGATGCGTATAGCAATAATAGGAAACACCTAAGATAAAGAGGATTATGCAGGTCGTCGCCCATTTTTGGATTTTCTTCGGAACAAATCGTGTTATTTTTTTATTCCATACGAAAACAATTATTGCTAATGCAATCAAAATCAAGTTTTTATAGAATGTTTGCCAATTGGTAATAACCAATGCATCGCCGAAACAGCCGCAATCGGTTACGGGATTATAAATCGCCAAATAGAGCGCTAGCAGTGTCATAAAGGCCATAAACGCCAAGATAAACCAACTTACGATTATGCGATAAACTCCTAATAATAAGCATATTCCGAGTGTAAATTCCAATGCGGACAAGCCGAATGAAGCGGGCAAAGATAGAAAATCGAGCCAATCGATTCCCCAAGCCGCAAAATAATCGTGGAACTTATAAGCGCCGCCCAAAGGATCGACCGCTTTCACGAAGCCCGAAAAAACAAAAGTGCATCCGAGCAAGATGCGCGCGATTTCTACGATAATTTTTTTGAATTTATTTGCCATATTCCAATTTAATTAGTCCGAAAAGTGCATAATTGATCATATCCATATAATTGGCATCCACGCCTTCCGACACTTCCGTTTTACCTTCGTGGTCTTCGATTTCCTTGGTGCGTTGGATTTTGGTCAGAATCAAATCGGTATAGGAGCTGATGCGCATGGAGCGCCAAGCCTCGTCGTAATCGTGATTTTTGGCGTACATCAAATTTTTGGTTATTGTCATCCATTTGTCATACAACGAGATAGCTTCTTTCGACGAGATGGTTACCGTATCCGAAAATCCCAACTCCAACTGTATCAAACCGATGACGCCGTAATTGACAATCGCGATAAATTCGGGCTTGACGCCTTCGTTTACCTTGCTGAAACCGTTGATTTCCAAGGTTCTGATTCGTTTGGCCTTGATGAAAATCTGGTCGGTAATTGATTCCGGACGCATGATGCGCCACGAAGCCCCGTAATCGTTGAGTTTATTTTCAAACAGATTGCGACAGATGTCTATAACGTGTTCAAATTGTTCAATTGTGTTCATTGTGATTAAAAAAGGTGCACAAAGGTACGACTTTCCTTTAAAATATGAAAATTTTTGGATAAACCTTTTTTTGAGCCGCAATGTATTCCATTTGGTAATCCCATTCAAATAACATACCTTTGCAAGCCATTAAAAACAAACGATGATTATTAAAAAAGCAGAATTTGTAATCAGCAACACGCAGCCGGCCAAATGTCCCCGCGACGGTCGTGCGGAATATGCGTTTACCGGCCGTTCCAACGTCGGTAAATCGTCGCTGATTAATATGCTGACCGGGAGAAAAGGCTTGGCAATGACCTCTTCCACACCGGGTAAAACGCAGTTAATTAATCATTTCCTGATTAACGACGAATGGTATTTAGTCGATTTGCCGGGTTACGGATACGCCCGGCACGGAAAAGAAGGCCGCCGGAAAATTCAGGAAATCATCGACTTCTATTTAGATGAGCGCGAGGAACTTACCTGCTTATTCGTCTTGCTTGATTGCCGTCACGAACCACAAAAAATTGATTTGGAATTTATCAATCGTCTGGGCGAAAGCGACATTCCGTTTGCACTGATTTTCACGAAAACCGACAAATTGTCGAAATCGCGCTTGAACGAAAATATTCAACTTTACAAAAATAAATTATTGGAGACTTGGGAAGAACTTCCGCCTGTTTTTTATACCTCTTCCGAACATAAAAAAGGACGCGAAGAATTATTGGATTACATCGAAAATATTAATAAATCCCTATGAACGAGACAGATAAGAAATGGATGCGAAAAGCGATACGACTTTCCCTGACAAGCGTAGCAGCAGGCGGCGGCCCATTTGGTGCAGTCATTGTGAAGGACGGCAAAGAAGTCGCTTCCGGTCACAATATGGTTACGCTAAAAAACGATCCGACGGCGCACGCCGAAGTAAGCGCGATTCGTAAAGCCGCGAAAAAATTGAACACTTTCGATTTATCGGGCTGCGAAATTTACACCTCTTGCGAACCTTGTCCGATGTGCTTGTCGGCCATTTACTGGTCACGAATCGACAAAATTTATTATGCAAATACGAAATCCGACGCTAAAAACATCGGATTCGACGATTCGTTTATTTATGATCAGTTGGAATTGCCGAAGGAAAAGCGAGCGGTACCAATCACACAAATGCTTCGGAACGAGGCGATTGAAGCTTTTGAAACATGGAGTCAAAAAACAGATAAAATAGAATATTGATATGAGTAACTGGTTCGAGTGTAAAGTCTCTTACGACAAAATGATGGAAAACGGCGTGCAAAAACGAGTGAGCGAGCCGTATTTGGTAGATGCGCTGTCGTTTACCGAAGCCGAAGCACGAATCATCGAAGAAGTAAAACATTATGTGAGCGGCGAATTTATCGTGGCCAATATCAAGCGTGCCAAATTGGCTGAGTTGTTTTTCAACGAAACGGGCGACCGCTATTACAAGGTCAAAGTCCTTTTTATTACTTTGGACGAGAAAAGCGGCGCGGAACGGAAAACGGCTGTACAAATATTGGCGCAAGCATCCGATGTCAAAGAGGCCCTTGCCGTAGTCGAAAACGGAATGAAAGGCACGATGAGCGATTACGAAATTGCCTCCATAACGGAAACGATGTTGATGGATGTTTTCCCGTTCGACGCCGACGCCAAAGTGAAAACGCCGGAAAAGAGTGAGTAGGCCGATTTAATCCAAATACAAATAATCGTAATGGACAACAGGCTTGTTGCCCTTTTTCCCCATAATTTCCAAGACTTTGCCGCTATCGAAGGCTGTTTTGCCCCAACCGATGCCGAGGCCGTTTTCGTCGATAATTTTTACAATATCGTCTTTTTCAAATTCGCCTTTTACAACTGTGATACCGACGGGAAGTAACGAACTGGCATGATTCCCCTGTAAAGCTTCGCGTGCGCCGGTGTTGATATGGACTTCGCCTTTAGCAAAACTGTCGGAATGGGCGATCCATTTTTTCACGTTGGAAACCGGTTTTTCGTTCGGAATAAATCGCGTATGAAGTTGATTTTCGGGATGATACAATAAATTCATCAAGATATTATCTTGTTTGCCGTTGGCGATAATGACCGTAATGCCCTCGTCGGCCACTTTTCGGGCAATATTGTATTTGGTTTGCATTCCGCCGCGACCGAAGGACGATTTTTCGCTTTGTACCAAGGTTTGCAAATCCATTTTGTCAGTAATTTCCGCAATAATTTTGGAATCGGGATTTTGGGGGTCGCCGTCGTAAATACCGTTCACGTTGCTTAAAATAATCAGCGCTTCGGCGCTCATCATGGTAGCGATCAATCCCGAAAGTTCGTCGTTGTCAGTAAACATCAATTCGGTTACGGAAATCGTATCGTTCTCATTTACAATCGGAATCACGCCGGCTTCGAGCATTACGGTCATACAGTTTTTCTGATTCAGGTAATGGCGGCGCGAGGCGAAATTTTCTTTGGTTGTCAGCACTTGTCCGCAAGTGATTTGGTGGTCGCGGAACAATTCGTAATAGCGATTAATCAGTTTGGTTTGACCAACGGCCGAGAACAGTTGGCGTTGCGAAACGGCGTCGGGTAACTTATTGAGTTTTAATTCGCCACGTCCCGAAGCTACGGCTCCCGACGAAATCAGAATGATTTCTACACCGCGACGGTGGAGTTCGGCTGCTTGATCGACGATGGCCGACATTCGAGTAACATCGAGCGTGCCATCAGCGCGTGTCAGTACATTGCTGCCGATTTTTACGGCTATTCGTTTGAAAACTGTTTGCGACATTTTTTTGATTTGGGTGCAAACTTACGGAAAAAATGCGAATAAACACTTTTTATTGCTTCAAAATATCCTTTACTTATAACGGGTCACCTGCAAAACCCTGCGTTGACGAAACTACCATTAAATCAGTCAATCAGTTAGCGGATTTAACGGTTTGTTTTTCGCGAAGCCAAAGTCCGAACCACGCTATACCCTGTAAAATACCCAACCCCGCCGCCACTGATATTAGTAGCAATATTCGAAGCCGGCCCCCCAAACATCGGGTTTTCGCCGCCCATTTCCTTTTGGCACTGCGAAATAAAATCGAAATAACCTTTCGGAAGCACGCTTACGGCCGCGTCCACCCTGTCGCCGTCTTGCAGATAAATTCTCCGGTTTTGTTGGTCGTCGGGACGTTGGTCTTTCTCTTTTTCCGAAATATCGGCGAAACGATAAATCGGGGCGGCAATTTGCTGACTGTTCATCAATTCATCATTGGAAATCAATGCGTTGGAGATTTTGTCCGTTAGTAAAGAATCGTTGTAAAATACGTGAAACATCAGGTAACTCTCGCCTGCAGGATCGTTGAAATAAGTGTTCAGAACGTGGAGTTTACGCCCCATCAATTCCAAGGGTTCGAGAAAAACCGAGTCAACTACCGCCGGCGGAAGAATGGTCGTCGAGGCGTTGTAACGGTCGAGTTGGCCTTTCCCATTGAAATCCATGGTTACAGATAGCGTATATTCCGTTCCGATACGAGCGGCAAAAGTGTTTTCCGAAACATACAAGCCTTGTATGCTGTCGCGTTTTTCGATAAACCTGAAAGTTTCATTATTGGATGATTGAATGATGACTTCCGCATTTGAAACGCCGACATTCGGCTGATTATCGAAATAAGCCGACGAACGGGAAATCATGATTTCCTGATGCTTCAACTCATCGGTCAGCATTCCGTAAATAACCGGCACAGGCGGCGAGTTTTTTGTTTCAATCGTGAACGGCTCGGTGCATCCGAAGCCTGTTATTATTAAGATTGTCATTAGGAAGCACTCGATGCGCCATCCTCTGAAATTCTTCATCTTTTCAAAATTTAAAATTATATGTTACCGACGGCACAATTCCAAACAAATACATCATCTCGGCGTAGGGAATGCCCGTTACTTCGTTTTGTTGATAATAAATCGTCCAGGGATTTTTACGGTTGTAGG
>JAISWY010000246.1 GCA_031270925.1 Candidatus Symbiothrix sp. | reverse complement strand
CCCGTTTTGTTCGTTCCGAAATGAACATCGTACGCATTTCCATCCGATGTAACCAAAGGTAAATTTCGAGGCGAGGCATGAATGGTTACGGGGATGAAATCGGCTGCGTAATCCTCTTTTAACTGTTCGACTACCACTGCGGCTTGAGGACAATTGGGACAAGCCTGATCGGTAAAATCCAGCAACAAAACCTTTTTCATCGGAGTTATTTTATCCGTTTCCGTGATACGGTCGTTTTCGGGAATGACATCACAAGCGACTATGAACAAGGAAAGTAAAATCGCAAAGAAGCCGAATATTTTTGTTTTCATATTTCAAAAATTATAATTGTAAGACAAGGTAAAGCCGCGACTTGCCGGAACATCACGACAAACGCCGCCCGAACAATCGCGTCCGGCGCGTGTGCGACCGTATCCGAACTGTATAAAATGCGCTTGATAAGTAAACGAAACCAAAGCCTTATAATAATGAGTATCGGTAATCCCGACGTTGTACATATCTTGCACTGTAAACATAAAATACGGAAGTACTGAGAGTTCCAGCACTCCGGCTAACCAATCGCCTTGATTCACGCGGTCGAAAATTTCCGTTTTGGCATCGCCCGCATAATCGCTTGCATTCAGGTATTGCGCTTCGGCACGCAAAGTCATTTTTTTGTTGATGTTGTATTTGCCCTCGGCGATAAAGATATTGGAAGTGATAATGTCTTCCGGTTCGTTGCGAACAACTTTCGGATTGTATTTCTGATTCATATACATCAGGTTGAGTTTGAAATCTTGCGTCAGTTTTTTATCTAAATTCAAAGTAAGGTCTTGATAATAAAGTTCTTTACCGAAACTAAAAAACTTGGATGTATAACCCTCTGTACCAAGCAATACCCATTTTCCACCGGCAGCAGGATCGTAACCGTTCACATATTGTTTGTTGATATTGCGGATATACGAAGCGTTTAATTTCACCGCAGTTCCATATTTTCCGCCCAGCAAGGTTTTTCGCTTGAAATTATAATTGAATGTTCCTTGGAAAGCCCATTCTCCGTCGGGTTGCGTAGCATAAGGATAAAGGGCGGCCAATGCGTAGGTCTGTTGCGCTGTGAAAGCAGGTAAACGATTGATGTATGAAGAATTACCAACATCCGACCGCATGCTTTTGAATGTCATATTATCACTTCTTTTGGCTTGCAGCAACACGCTCATACCCGTTTTGGCATAGGCACCGGAAAGCAGCAAAGCATTTCCTTTTTTATATATATACAGATTATCGGACGACGGATCGTTGGCTTTTTCGGCATACTCGGCCAAAAACGAGAAATTGCCTTTTTGCAATTGCGCCCGCACATCGTAAGCGCCTACATTTTGAGGCATATTTAAGCGATGGATAGCATCGATGGGAACAATTTCGTCGGGTTCGTTTTTACTGACGAACGAACCGCCCAAAGTCAGGTAAGTATTGGTTTCTTCCAATTTTTTAATCCATTGGTCGATATTGAGTTCCAAATCGCCGCCCCACACTTTGCCTGCGTTGTTTTCCCAATAGCGGCGTTGTTTTCCGACCAAAGCCTTGAATTGGATGCCTTTATAGGGCGTTAAAATCAAGCGGGCGCCGCGTAAAGAATTATCTATACCGATATTCCGGTCTTCATACGTGCGGAATATCAATCCGTTACCGAATTGGTCGTAAAAATCACCGATGGTCAGTTTGGCATGTTTGTCTTTTCCGGTAGCGTAGAAAAACGGAAATCCGTAGCCCGAAAAACCATTGCCGCGATCATAACCCGGAAGTGGATATTTTAGAAATTCGAATCGCGTTCCGGCATCGACATATTGGCTTATCAAATTCAAATCGACATAAGTATTGGTCAGTGCAAATTCGTCGTAATCTTGTGCGCCGATACTTTTATCTTCCTGAGGAACAAGCCAATCGGATTGAATACTTCCATGTAACGAAATAGGGAAAGGCTTTTTTTCTTGCGCGAAAAGCGCGAAAACGGAAAGCAAAAACCACAAAGTAACAAAATTCTTCATTCTCAATTCTCAATTCTCAATTCTCCATTAATTTTCTCACTTCCTCAATTAGTTGTTCCTCCGAACCGTTGGTGTAGCCTGTTCGGGAATGTACGATATTGCCTTTGCCGTCCACTACAAAAGCGGCAGGAATAAGGCTTCCTCCCAAAGCGCGGCGAAATTCGCTGTTGGAATCGAGCAGAATTTCATACAACCAGCCTTTGGCTTTCGTTTCGGGGCCGACTTTCAAGGAGTTTTGTGCATCGTCAATTGAAATGGCAATCAGTTTGACGCCGGTTTCTTCCTGCCATTCTTCATATACATCTTTAATGGCTTCCAATTCGCGCAAGCACGGTTTGCACCAAGTTGCGAAAAAACTGATTATGAATGGTTTGCCGTCGTTGCTCAATGTTGCTGTATCGACCGGTTTGCCGTTCAGGTCTTTGATTTGAACGGAAGGTAATTGTTGAGCGTTGGCGAAGAGTATTGAGCAAAACATTAAAGTCAAAAATAATACCGTTTTTTTCATTTTATTATAAATTTCTATTTTACTATTAAACAATTAATTACAGGCACGATTCCGAAAGAATTTCTATATTTTAATCTTTATACATATTATCAATTTCTTCCTTATACTTCTCGGCAATAAATGCCCGTTTCATCTTTAGAGTATTCGTCAATTCGCCGGATTGAATCGAAAACGGTTCGGCGAGCAGAGTAAAACGCTTGATTTGTTCGTAATTCGAAAATTCATTTTGCATGGATTGAATCCGTTCATCTAATAAATCGATAATTGGTTGGTGGCGATACAGTTCTGCGGGCGAATCGAAAACCAATTTCAGTTTTTCGGCATATTTTTTCACTTCTCCGAAATCGGGAATAATCAAAGCTGAAACATATTTCCTTTGGTCGGCAATTATAATTGCCGAATCAATGTATTTGTCGGCCATCAAACGGGCTTCCAATTGCTGAGGCGCGATGTATTTACCGTTTGAAGTTTTATATAACTCTTTGAGGCGTTCGGTCAGGATGATACCGTTTTTATCGGTCAGCGCACCGGCGTCGCCTGTGCGGAAAAATCCATCCGGAGTAAAAGCGGCGGCTGTTTCCTTCGGTTTTTTGTAATATTCCTTCATGATAGAAGCGGCGCGGACTTGGATTTCCTTGTTTTCGCCGATGCGCACTTCTATCGAAGGCATTACTTGGCCGACCGTTTCGAGTTCGAAGCCGATGTGCGGAAAACAACTGACGGTAGCTGTGGTTTCCGTCAATCCATAACCATAAATAATTGGGATATTAACCGATTGCAGGAAAACATTAATCGTCTCCGAAAGCGCGGCGCCGGCAGTTGGGAAAATCAAGCCATTTTCGATTCCGATTACTTTTTTCAATGTACTGTAAACGATTTTGTCATAGAATTTAAATCGAAGGCGCAATCCGAAAGGCGGTTTTTTGCCCTTGTTCACGTAATCCAGATTATGCCGTTTACCGACCGTAATCGCTTTTCCAAACAGGTATTTCAACAAAAATCCGGAGGTTTCGATTTTTTCCTGCGCACCGGCATAGACTTTTTCCCAAAAACGCGGTACGCTACACATCGCTTGCGGACGAACTTCTTTTACGCAAGTTTGAATTTCTCTTGGATCGAAACAAATTGCCAAACAGCAACCACGATGCAGGCAATAAATCGACCACGCTTTTTCAAAGACATGCGCCAATGGCAGGAAACAGATCGACAAAAAGCGTTGCGGAAGATAGCTCAATCGTTCGTCGTGGATTTTCATCACGGCTTTGTAATTGGCATACGTGAGAACAACGCCTTTGGGTTCGCCGGATGTGCCGGAAGTGTATATAATATGTGCCGTATCATCGTCGGAGGCCGATTTCATCCTTTTTTCGACAGAAATAATGTCTTGCGAATTGCGGTTTTTATGCGAACAGAAGGCCTCGAAATAGATCGACGTTTTATCCTCCTTTTTTATTTTTACTTTCGGATCGAAGACAATCAGTTTTTTGGGAAAACCGCTCGCTTCTTGAACGGAATGAGCATTCTCGTATTGCGTTTGATCGCCAACAAAAAGAACTTCCATTTCAGTTTCGCTGACCATATAGGCTATTTGCGGAATGGAAGCCGAAGCATACATTGGAACCATCGCCGCTCGATTGGCAAATACGCTAAAATCAATCAACACCGATTCCGGCCGGTTTTGAGAATAAATACCAACATTCGATTGTGGTTTTACTCCGATGTGGCACAAGGCTTCGGCCACAATCATTACCTTTCGGGATAGCTCTTGCCAAGAAATTGACGTCCAAACCCCTGTGTCTTCGTTCCGAAAACGCATAACTTCTTCATCGCCGAATTGTTTTGCCAATCGGTGGATGAGTTCCGATAAATGATAATATTCCATTAAAATATCCTGTTAAACGTTACAAATGTACGACTTTTTCTCATAACTTTGTGGAAATATTTCAAAATTTATGAATTACGAACAACTTTTAGGTCGGCTCATCGCATTTCCGTCTTTCAGTCGCGAAGAAAACGCAGCAGCCGATTATTTACAGACTTTTTTACAAGAAAAAGGGTTAAATCCTTATCGGAAAGGGAATAACGTGTGGTTACTTTCGCCGCATTGGGACGAACAAAAACCAAGTATTTTGCTCAATTCGCATATCGACACCGTGAAACCGGTTGCCGGATGGACAAAAGATCCATTTAAGCCGACGAAAGAAAACGGTCGTTTATACGGTTTGGGAAGCAACGATGCAGGCGCCTCGCTCGTTACTTTGTTGCAAACTTTTCTGCATTTATCGGAAACCCGGCAACCGAACAATTTCATTTTTCTGGCTTCGTGCGAAGAAGAAGTTTCGGGGAAGAACGGCATCGAATCGGTTTTGCCCCAATTGCCGGCGATCGCTTTTGCTTTAGTAGGCGAACCGACGGGAATGCAACCGGCCATTGCCGAACGCGGCCTGATGGTTTTGGATGGAGCGGTTTACGGCAAATCGGGACATGCAGCGCGCAACGAAGGCGAAAACGCAATTTACAAAGCCTTAGCCATTATCAATTGGTTTCAAAATTTGAAATTTCCCTTGCAAAGCGAATGGTTGGGATCGGTAAAAGCCACCGTAACAATGATTCAGGCCGGCACGCAACACAATGTAACGCCCGATATTTGCCGATTTACGGTAGATGTGCGGAGCAATGAATTTTACAGCAACCAACAATTGTTCGATATGATTTCCAAGGAATGTGGTTGTGAAATTACGGCGCGTTCGTTTCGTTTAAATTCTTCTCGAATAGAAGAATCGCATCCGGTAGTAATGCGAGCTAAATCATTGGGATTTAATCCGTTCGGCTCTCCTAGCCTTTCCGATCAGGCCTTGATGCCGTTTCCGTCGTTGAAAATGGGGCCGGGCGATTCGGCGCGGTCGCATACGGCGGATGAGTTTGTTTGTTTGGAGGAAATAGAGGGGGCGGAAAATTTGTATTTCAAATTGTTGGATCAACTCAACCTTTAGTGCATTGAAAGATCAACTCGCGACAACCATTCCCCAAAGCATATTTTTGATGCCAATCATCGCCCAATTGAGCGGCATAATCAATCGTTTCCACTTGAAAACCGGCGGTTTGTAAACCTTGGGCGAAATCCGTTCCATGCAAGCGTTCCCCATCAGGTTCAGTATAATATTGCAGGCGTTTTTCGGGTGTATCCGCATCCGTGGTTTCAAAGGTATGCGGATTTTGCAAGTCGATAAGGGTTTGAATGAGCGCCATTCCGTCGGGTTTCAGCACGCGCAACATTTCTTTGATGGCTTTTGGTTCGTCGGAAACAAATCCCAAAACCATAGAGCAGATAATGAAATCGAAAGAGTTGTCGGCAAACGGAATCGCCATAATATCAACTACTTGATCAGCTAATACCGGATTCAAATCCACCGCAAAATACTCAATATTTTTTGCTTTTTTGAAAATCGGATACAACGACCATTCGGGAGCGAAATGCAGTAATTTAACGTTTTCTGAAAATAATTTTGTTTCGTTCCGAAGATAAAACAACAACAAGCGGGTGCGCTCCAACGAACCGCAATAGGGACATTGGGCGTTTTCCCGTTCGACTAAACCATTGCCTTTCGGTTTGAACTTCCGGAACGAACAGCCGCAACAATTGCAGGAAAATTGCTTTCCAAAATAAAATATCGAAGTCATTTTATTGAAAAACAAATGAGTAACCAGCCTTTGCTTTTCAGAAAACAATTGTTTGTATAAGTTTTTTATCTTCATTTATTTGAATATAAGTATTTTAATTTTATTAAAACTCTTTGAATCCAATTAATTTTGCCTTTATAGATACTGAAATAAGACATTTGCTTCGCTCCAAATTCCCTGAAAAAATGCTCAATACCTTTTACCATCGAACCTTCAAAATCAAATGTGTTGGTATATTGCGACACATCGCCAATAGCCTGCCAAAGCGCGAGAGCCATCCCTCCGCTTTTGCGAAATTGTGTGTTGCTACTGCCTGCAATATAGTAAGCGCAATCGTCCTGCCAAATTACAAACACAGCAGCATGAAGTTGTCCGTCGGCATCGAAAGCGGCCCATATTTGCCCCTGATCACGCGCAATTGTAGTCGTAATCAGCCGTTCCAGAATTTCAAGATGATATGGTTTTAAGCCCTGACGGATATAAACCTGTTTATTCATCGCAATAAAAGTGGCGACATCCATTCCTCGCTGTACTTTCAAACCGTATTTTTTTTTCGCTTTTTGGATATTTCTTCGAATATTCGTATTGACATCATTCCATAAGGCCTCTTTATCACTGATGTCGGGCAATAGATAAGTATATCGGGTTGTTTGACGGTAGCCCGCCCAATAAAAAGGCAA
>JAISWY010000190.1 GCA_031270925.1 Candidatus Symbiothrix sp. | reverse complement strand
GCGTCCCTAGCGGTTAAATATTTTACCGCAAAGTTCGCAAAGAATAAAATTGAATAATCAACCGCCTGCAAGGTGTCGTCAAGAATGTCGATTTTGCGCCGACAATTCCGCTATAATTTCAGCTTTTAACTCCGATTTTGCGTCTTCCACGATTTTCTTGGCGTCCGTAAAAAGGGAATAAAAATAGGTATTCAGGCGATCACTCGACAAGATTGCCTTGATAACCTCGTCGCGAAATACAATTTGCTGCCACAACAAATACGTTACAAGTAGCAACAATATCCCTATAAACGCAAACAATACAATTTCTACTACTGCCATATTCTTGTTTTTTTATTATGATAAATAACTAATTTCTCTCGTTAAACGATTGGGTATTCCGAACACGTAAAGTTTACCCATTTTTCATTTTTGCGACCGCAAAAGTACATCTTTTTGCGATTTTATACAATATTAGACTAAGAAATATCGACAGCGGGTCGGACGATGAAATGACGGCTTCCATCCGGTATGGGGTGGGGTTGCTTGGGACGATCACTTATTATTTCCTGTATCAATTAATTATTTTTAACGTCTTATTCTTTTAAAATTAAGGATAACATGACTATTTTTGCATCCGCTAAAAGAAAATCATTAAAAAACACTCTCAAATATGAATGAAACTGTTGATATTCGTGCGTTAAACGACAAAATCGAAAGTAAAAGTGGATTCATCAACTTGATTATTCAAGGTATGGATCAAACAATTGTGGGACAAAAACATTTGGTAGAATCGCTCTTGATCGGCCTTTTATCCGACGGACACATTTTGCTGGAAGGCGTTCCGGGATTGGCGAAAACATTAGCAATCAAAACATTGGCTTCGCTGATCGACGCCAAGTATAGCCGTATCCAATTCACGCCCGACTTGCTGCCGGCCGACGTGATCGGAACCATGATTTACAGTCAGAAAAACGAGGAGTTCCAAGTGAAGAAAGGCCCGGTTTTCGCCAATTTTATTTTGGCGGATGAAATCAACCGCGCTCCGGCTAAAGTGCAAAGCGCCCTTTTGGAAAGTATGCAGGAACGTCAGGTTACCATCGGCGAACATACTTATCCCTTGCCCGAACCGTTTTTGGTAATGGCCACGCAAAACCCGATCGAACAGGAAGGTACTTATCCCTTGCCCGAAGCGCAAGTCGATCGTTTTATGCTGAAAGTGCTGATTAACTATCCGAAAAAAGAAGAAGAAAAACGCATTATCCGCCAAAATATCTCCGGAAAAACATTGAAAATTTCGCCCGTATTGAAAAAGGAAGAAATTATGGAGGCGCGCAAAATTGTCTGCGAAGTGTATTTGGACGAAAAAATCGAACGATACATTGTGGACATTGTTTTTGCAACTCGCTTTCCGGAAGAACACGGTCTGCCGCAGTTGAAAGGCATGATTGCGTTCGGCGCTTCCCCGCGTGCAAGCATCAATCTGGCTTTGGCCGCCCGCGCTTATGCCTTTATCAAGCATCGCGGTTATGTGATTCCCGAAGATATTCGCGCCGTTTGCTTCGATGTGTTGCGCCACCGTATCGGCCTCAGTTACGAAGCGGAAGCCAATAATTTGACTTCGGAAGAAATTATCAGCGAGATTCTAAATAAAATTGAAGTACCCTAATTATTAATTGAGAATTGAGAGTTGAGAATTGTGACTGCAAAGATCTATAAATTCTCAACTCTCAATTCTCAACTCTCAATTCAGAAAAGTGGAAACTTCCGAACTGTTAAAAAAAGTAAGGCAAATTGAGATAAAAACCCGCGGTTTATCTCAAAATATTTTTGCAGGACAATACCATTCGGCTTTCAAAGGGCGTGGGATGGCGTTTTCCGAAGTGCGCGAATATTCGTTCGGCGATGATACCCGCGATATTGATTGGAATGTAACGGCTCGATATTCAAAGCCTTACGTTAAGGTGTTTGAAGAAGAACGCGAATTAACGCTAATGCTTTTAATTGATGTTTCGGGCAGTAAGGATTTCGGAACAAGAGGCAGTATGAAGAAAGACATGGCCACTGAAATTGCCGCTACTTTGGCGTTTTCGGCCATGCAGAACAACGATAAAATCGGTGTTATCTTTTTTTCCGATAAAATTGAGAAATTCATTCCGCCGCAAAAAGGCAAGAAACACATCTTGTATATCATTCGCGAACTGATTGATTTTCAGCCAACAAACACGAAAACAGACATTGAGCAGGTTTTGCAATACCTAACCAATGTACTCAAAAAACGAAGTACTGCGTTTTTGCTTTCCGATTATATCGACGGACACGATTATCAACACGCCCTCACGATTGCCAACCGGAAACACGATGTGGTGGCAATTCAAATCTACGACGAACGTGAAACGGAAATGCCGGATGTGGGTTTGATGAAAATCCACGATGCCGAGTTGGGTAATGAAAAATGGATCGATACTTCGTCGAAGCAAGTGCGGAAAAGCTACCGCCAATGGTGGAACGATCGTCAAACGGAGATGTTGAACGGTTTTCAGAAAAGCCGCGTCGATGCTGTTTCCATTCGCACGGACGAGGATTATGTTACGGCTTTGTTGAATTTGTTTCATAAAAGAGCATAGTATGAAAGTTAAAACAATATATGGACGATTGCGAATCAAACCCGCAATGACGATTGTAGCTCTATGGATTGCGAGCGCCGTTTCTGCGCAAACAGCTGTCATTCAGGCTTCTTTAGATTCAATGCAAATATTAATCGGTGAACAGGTGCATCTGCATTTGAAGATTGCAGCCGACCAGGGCGCCCAACTGCAATTGCCTTATTTTCCCGAAAAGCTAATCGACGGCGTGGAAGTGTTGGAAATTTCGCAACCCGATACCACCGACATCGGCAACAACCGAATGCAAATCCGCTACGATTACTTGATAACTTCTTTCGATTCGGCGCTTTATCTTTTGCCGCCGTTTCCGTTGATTGTTGGCACGGATACTTGTTATTCCAATGAATTGGCCTTGAAAGTTTCGTCCGTGTCGGTCGATACCGAATCGGGACAATTCTTTGACATCAAGGATATTCTGGTTCCGGAACTTGTGTGGCAGGATTATATTATATGGCTGGTTTTGTTTATAGCCCTAAGAATCCTGACCGCATTAATCACGGTTTTGCTTATCGAATGGAAGAAGAAAAATCGAACAATCCGGCTTCCATTTAGAAAGGAAACGAAACCCGATTTGCCTCCGCATATTCGCGCTTTGCAGGCTTTGGATGCCATTAAATCCGAAAAATTATGGCAACGAGGCAAGGAAAAAGAATATTATTCGCAAATTACCGATGTGGTGCGCACGTATATCGACGAACGTTTCCAAATTGCCGCCATGGAAATGACGACCGGCGAAATCCTGCTGCGGATTCGTAGTGTGAGCGCTGCCGATTTCGTATTCGACCATTTGAAACGATTGCTTTTTCAAGCCGATTTGGTTAAATTCGCGAAATATCGTCCGCTGCCGGAAGAAAACGAAATGAGTATCGGGAATGCTTATTTCTTTGTCGATCAGACGATTCCGGTTCCGAAGCCGGAAGAAGGCGAAAAACAGGAAGAATCTCCCGAAAACGAAACTAAATAAACAATCGTTATGGAATTTGCAAATCCTCTGTATTTTTTATTGTTGCTTTTGCTCTTGCCGATGATCGGCTGGTATTTATGGAAGCAGCGGCAAGCGCAAGCTTCGTTGCAACTTTCCTCTTCGGAAGGTTTTGCGAATGCGCCAAAAACATTCCGGATTTATTTGCGGCATCTGCCTTTTGTTTGCCGGATAGTAGCTATTGCACTGTTAATCGTGGCATTAGCTCGACCGCAATCGACCAATCATTGGAGTACGTCCACCACCGAAGGCATCGACATCGCTATGACATTGGATATTTCGACTTCGATGTTGGCGCAGGATTTGAAACCCGATCGTATCCGCGCTGCGAAAAAAGTGGCTGCATCGTTTATCAACAGTCGTCGAAACGACAACATCGGCTTGGTGCTGTTCTCCGGCGAAAGTTTTACGCAATGTCCGCTCACGACCGACCATGCCGTGCTGCTCAATCTCTTAAATGTTGCGCAATGCGGTATGATTGAAGACGGAACGGCCATCGGACACGGTTTGGCTACTGCCGTCAGCCGCTTGAAAGACAGTAATGCCAAGTCGAAAATCATCATTTTGCTGACCGACGGAACGAATAATATGGGCGAAATAGCGCCGGTTACTGCCGCTGAAATTGCACAAGCCTACAACATCCGTGTTTATACGATTGGCGTAGGCTCCCGCGGCGAAGCTCCTTATCCGATTCAAACGCCGATGGGTGTGCGTTATCAAAACGTTCCGGTTGAAATTGATGAGGCTACGCTGACAAAAATCGCGCAGCAAACCGGCGGATTGTATTTCCGGGCGACCAATACGGCCGCTTTGGAAAAAATTTACAATGAAATCGACCAGTTGGAAAAAACGAAAATGCAAGTGCAGGAGTTCAGCAAAAAAACGGAAGAATATTGGCTTTTCGCCCTGCTCGGATTCCTCGTATTTTTGCTTGAAATCATGGCGCGATATACATTTTTAAAAAACATACCCTAAAACAATGACTTATGTTTCGATTTGAACACCGGGAATATTTATATCTTTTAGCGCTTTTGCCCTTGCTTTTGGCGCTCTTCCTCCTCTACATGCGGCGAAAGAAAAAAGCGATTAAGCGCTTCGGCAGCATGGATTTCATTCGTCCTTTGATGCCCGGACTGGCTTTGCGGAAACAGTATCTCAAATGCTGGCTGTTGCTGATTGCCGCCACCTTGTTTATTTTGACTGTCGCCGGGCCGCAATTCGGTTCGAAAACCGAATCCGTCAAACGGCAAGGCATCGAAGTAATGGTTTGCTTGGATGTGTCTAACTCGATGTTATCCAACGATGTAAAGCCATCGCGATTGGAAAAGTCCAAACAAATACTCTCGCGCTTGATCGATGAATTGAAGAACGACAAGATCGGTTTGATCGTTTTTGCAGGCGATGCGTTTGTGCAATTGCCCATCACGGCCGATTTCGTTTCTGCCAAAATGTTTTTGCAGTCGATCAATCCGTCGATGGTTCCCACGCAAGGTACGGCCATCGGAGCGGCCATTCAATTAGCCCAAACAAGTTCGTTTTCGTCCAACGAGAATGTAGGAAAAACTATTATTTTGATAACCGACGGCGAAAATCACGAAGGTGATGCCGTTTCTTCTGCTGAGGAAGCTGTCAAAAGCGGTATTGTCGTCAATGTGTTAGGCGTCGGTTCTACCAAAGGCGGCCCCATTCCCACTGCCAACGGCTATTTGAAAGACCGCGAAGGCAACATGATTTTAACCCGTTTGGATGAAAAAACAGCACAGGAAATTGCGTTGGCGGGCAAAGGAATGTATGCTCAGGTCGATAATACCAACGAGGCTTTGAAAGCGCTCTTGAAGCAGTTGAAAACCATGCAACAATCCGACATCGAAACGAAAATCTATTCGGCTTACGATGAAAAATATGCCATTCCCGCGTGGATATTGTTGGTAGTATTGATAGCTGAGTTTTTTATTTTGGAACGGAAAAACAGGTTTTTTGGCCGGTTTAAGTTGTTTTCTTGAAAAAGAAAGGAAAAACCGCTTCCTTATCTTTACCCCGAAATTTCAAAAATGGTTAAAGAAAAAATAATCTTAGGCATCGACCCCGGCACCACCGTAATGGGTTACGGATTAATTAAAGTTCTGAACAACAATCCCCAACTCTTGGCAATGGGCGTTTTGATTCTGAACAAGCACGACGACCATTACATGCGTTTGCGCCGGATTTTCGAGCGCGTAATCAGTTTGATCGACGAATTTTTACCCGACGAATTAGCCATCGAAGCGCCTTTTTTCGGTGAAAACGTACAAAGTATGCTCAA
>JAISWY010000160.1 GCA_031270925.1 Candidatus Symbiothrix sp. | reverse complement strand
ATAATTTCGGCGCGTTATTACGATTTTTTGGGAAGGCGCTTGCCGCAAAAACCGCAGAAAGGCGCTTATATTGTGCAGAATATCCATCAATCGGGCAAAATAACCGTAAGCAAACGGAATATTTTTGAATAAACAGTAAACAAAAAACAGTTCCTGTAAAAACTCAAAAAACACGCCGGCGTTTAAACGTTTCCGTTATTTTTTGCGTCCTTGCTTATGTTTTCATGAATTATCATTAAGAACTTTTGGATATTTATGGTTCACAGGTAAAACTATTTAGCGTAGCTAATTGTTTTCTGTTATGTACTGAAAATTTATCAATTTAAAATTATACAATTATGAACAAACGCAGTGTATTTTTATTAGCCGTTTTAGTTTTCTTCTGTTTCGGTTTTGCCGAAGCGGGCAACGTTATCAAAACCAAAGTTCCCAAACGCGAAAAAAGTCAGACCGATGTGCTGGAACTTCGATGCGACCCCATTCCTGTGGTGCGCGTAGCCTTTATCGGTTTGGGTATGCGCGGACCGGGCGCCGTGAACCGCATGACCAACATCGACGGCGTTGAAATTGTTGCGCTCTGCGACGTGGAACAAGACCGCGTCGAAAAAGTGAACGCGATGTTAGAGAAAAAAGGATTTCCCAAAGCGAAAGAATTTTACGGAACGACCGAAGCATGGCGCGAAGTAACCAAGTTACCCAACGTCGATTTGGTGTATGTGGCAACCGATTGGGCGCATCACGCCGTTATCGGAGTGCAAGCCATGAAAGACGGAAAACACGTAGCTATCGAAGTGCCGGCGGCAATGACCTTGCAGGAAATTTGGGATTTGATAAACACGTCGGAAAAAACCCGCAAACATTGTATGCAGCTCGAAAACTGCGTTTACGATTTCTTTGAACTTACCACGCTCAACATGGCGCAAAACGGCGTTTTCGGCGAAATACTTCATACCGAAGGCGCGTACATTCACAACCTCGAACCGTTTTGGAACACGTATTGGAAGAATTGGCGTTTGGAATACAACATTGCCCACCACGGCGACCTTTACCCGACGCACGGACTGGGACCTGTTTGTCAAGCCTTGAATATGCACCGCGGCGACCGTATGCGTTACCTCGTTTCGATGGCGACAAAAACGGTTTGCATTCCTGAATTCATCAAAAAAACGACCGGAAGAGACGTGTCGAAAGAGTTCCAAAACGGCGACCACACCATTACGCTTATTAAAACCGAAAAAGGCAAAACGATTAATATCCAGCACAATGTTGCTACGCCGCGCCCCTACAACCGGATGTATCAACTGACCGGGACAAAGGGTTTTGCCAATAAATATCCGGTTCAGGGTTATGCTATCGAGGGCGGACAGCTGAGCAAGGATATTGTAAAAAATCACGAGGATTTAAGCGGACATTCCTTTGTTTCCGAAAAAGTAAAAGCCGCTTTGATGGAAAAATACAAATTTCCTTTCCAGCGTCAAATTGAAGATAAAGCGAAAACGGTCGGCGGACACGGCGGAATGGATTTTATTATGGATTACCGCATGATTTACTGCCTCCAACGCGGTTTGCCGCTCGATATGGACGTGTACGATTTGGCGGAATGGTGCTGTTTGATTCCGCTTTCCGAAATTTCGCTCAAACACAGTTCGGCTGCCGTAGAAGTCCCCGATTTCACGCGCGGGGCATGGGATAAACTTGACGGACTGCATTTTGCAGAATAACGGCAGATTCGGATAATCAGTTAAAAATCAACCGCAAAGAGATAAAGGAACGCCAAGGAACTTTGCGCTTCTTTATCTCTTTGCGCTTACAATAAATTTAAACGTATGAAACACACACACACTTTTCTAATAGTCCTGTTAGTAATCGGTTTATGCAGTAATTTTGCCGCTTTGCCGGCGGCGACAGTCAGTTTTAATCCACAGGGCGGAACGTTTATCGAGGCGCAAACAAGCAATGCAAGCGGAAAAATCGCTTACCCCGGTCCTTCGGTTAGGCCGGGTCATTTGTTTGCAGGCTGGTACGAAAGTCCCGATTGCAGCGGATTGCCGGTCTTGTTTCCCTATTCCGTTTCCTCCGATAAAACGCTTTATGCAAAATGGATTGCCGAAAGCGATTTTATGAACAGCTCCAAACGCCCCGACTATTATTCGCACGCCATGCAATACAGCGTTTTTCGTTCCGACGCCCGCATGGTGGATATTGCCATGTTGGGCGCCCACGATGCTTTTACGCACAACATAACCAAGTCTTCGGAAATTGACCCGGGCGATGATAATGCTACTGCGCTCAAACTGTTGAATGCCTTTGGCGGCGGGCAAACTATCGCCAATGGCGCGAAAGCTCAAAACGAAGACGCTTACACGCAAGCGCGGCACGGTTGCCGCCTTTTTGATACCCGGATATGCTGGTACGGCGACACTTGGTACACGATGCACGCGAAACTGTCCGACCGTTTAGACCGCTATTTGAAGGAAATTCTTCGTTTCCTTTCCGAAAACAAACGCGAAGTCGTCGTTATTTATATCTGGCCCGAATCGGCAGTACATCTCAACGGTTCGAATTATACTTCCCTTTGGAATTATATTATGGACGTCAAATACGACGGCAAAAATATTTTCGACTACATTCATTTCGACCCTAACGCCAAACCGCTGCAAAATCTTACTTACGGCGACGTTATCGGCTCCGACGGCAGTTCGGGAGTTGTATTGTTTTGTTTGGATTCTTCGGGCGCCTCCCATAAAGCCTATACGGCAAGCAGCAGCGTCAGAGGCAAATGGCACGACACAAAAGATATTGCCGCGTTACTCAACAATATTCAGTCGGAACATGAAAACATCGCCGCTAATTGGGGGTCGTACAAAAACCGGTTGCGGATTATGCAGGCGCAACGCACATCAAGCACCGGAGACAATTTAATTACGATGGCAAGCGAATTTAACTACCGCGTAGCCAACGACAGCCGTTTTGAAACCTGGCTCGAAAAAACGCCTGTGGTTTGGTTCGACGATATAACCACGCCCGCCAATAATTTCAATCAGACCGTCAACAAACGAATACACAACTACAATTTGGGAAGCGCGCCGAAAACCTTGCCGCCGGGCATGCGCGTCAGCGAATCCGTCAGTGTGGGAGCAGGCGTGGAAAATTGGTATTATATTGCCTTTATGAAAAGCAACGGCGCAAGCGAAACTGCCGCGCCGCCGCGTTTCGTATGCGCCGCTGCCGTTAATGCGAATGTCGTTTTAGACCAAAAATTCGCTTACGACGGCAAAGACGCATTGGAAAAACTGCGTTGGAAAATCGTGCCCGCCTCACCGGGGAAATACTGGTTGATTTCTCAAAACGGATGCTATCTCGATGGTATTCAAACGAAAACATCTTCCTGCGAATGGACCTTGACGCAACAAACCGGCAGTTGGAGTGGCTATTGGCAACTGAATCAAGACGGCGATGCAAGCAACATATTCGCGCATTACGACGGTGAAATCAATCTTTGGACAGATAACAACCAAAGCAAAGGCAACGACGGTACGGCTCTTTTATTCCTGCCCGCCCCGCTGACTTCGCTTCCCGGCGACGAGCATTGGTATTACATCGTTTCTACCCGCGTTGCAGATACCTACGGAAAAGCGATGCAAGACAACGGCAGCCATTCAGCCGTTAGCGCCGTAGCGTTGAATTCGGACAATGACGGACAATTTTGGCAAATCAAAAATCATAATCTCGTCAATTTTGAATTGCGAAGCAAAAAAGGCAACCGTATGAAAGTGGCCGGCGGCGACGGAAGCAACATACAAACCGGAAACGGATATGGCGACGGCAGTAATTTTGTTATGGAATATGTTGAAGGCGGCGCACGACTTGCCGGATTCAATATCCGTTGCAAAACCGAATTTGAAGACGGCAGACACCTGTATATCAGTCCGCAAGAAACCGGAAAATATTGGGCGAAAACCGCGCCGCATTCCGATTATGTGTTGGATTTCATACCGGTCGTTTTGTCGGATATTACTTCCGCAACAGATGCTGATTCGAGCGACGATCCGGCAGTAGAAATACAGTATTTCAATTTGCAGGGACTTCGATTGACAACTATCCCGCGCAATCAAATAGTTATCGAAAGAACGCTGTATCAATCCGGTAAGGTAAAAGTGGTAAAAAAATTCCTGACACATAGGCAACAATAGTTTTAATTCAGTTTATAGTTTATAGTTTATAGTTTACAGTGGAACGTAGGCATTGTTGCGTTGCTCGAAACTTAAACTTTTCCAAAGTTCGGAACTTTGGAAAAGTTAAAACCTTGGAA
>JAISWY010000060.1 GCA_031270925.1 Candidatus Symbiothrix sp. | reverse complement strand
TAACAGGTTTTTAAAACTTGTTATATTGCAATATTTTTCAGTTGATATAACAGTTTTCGGACAAACACTATATAGTTCCCAAATCAATAAATAAAGCGTCCGTTTTCGCTCTCGATTACCAATTGTTTTCGTTCGGATTTTTCCGTAAAACCGACAATCTGCGCATCAATTTCAAAGGATTTTGATATGGCGATGATTTCGGCGGCGTATTCTTCGGGAAGGTAAATTTCCATGCGATGCCCCATATTGAACACCTTATACATTTCCTGCCAATCAGTGCCGGATTCTTCCTGAATCAAACGGAATAGCGGCGGAATAGAGAATAGGTTGTTTTTGGTAATTTTCAGATTATCAACAAAATGCAGAATTTTGGTTTGTGCGCCGCCCGAAACGTGTACCATTCCGTGAATTTGCGGCCGTAAAACATCCAATATTTGTTTGATGACCGGAGCGTAAGTTCTTGTGGGCGAGAGAACTAATTGACCGGCGTCAATATCCGAACCGGCAATCCGGTCGGTCAATTTTTTAGAGCCTGAGTAGATTAGTTCCGGCGGTGTTTGCGGGTCGTAACTTTCGGGATATTGCTCGGCCAAATAATGTGCGAAAACATCGTGGCGAGCCGATGTGAGGCCGTTGCTGCCCATTCCTCCATTGTATTTTTCTTCGTAAGCGGCTTTTCCAAAGGAACTTAATCCGACTATTACGTCGCCGGCCCGGATGTTGGCGTTGTCGATTACATCCGAGCGTTTCATACGACAGGCAACCGTGCTATCGACGATGATGGTTCGTACCAAATCGCCTACATCGGCCGTTTCGCCTCCGGTGGGATAAATATGTACACCCAAACGGCTCAATTCTTCGCATAATTCGTTGGTTCCCTGAATGATAGCAGAAATCACTTCGCCGGGTATCAAATGCTTGTTCCGTCCGATAGTGGAGGATAAAAGGATATTGTCGGTGGCGCCCACGCAGAGCAAATCGTCGATATTCATTATCAAGGCATCTTGTGCGATGCTTTTCCAGACCGACAAATCACCGGTTTCTCGCCAATACAGATAGGCTAAGGACGATTTGGTGCCGGCGCCGTCGGCGTGCATGATATTACAATAAGCAGGATCGCCTCCCAATATATCAGGAATAATTTTACAAAAAGCCTTGGGAAAAATACCTTTGTCGATATTTTTGATGGCATTGTGGACATCTTCTTTCGAGGCGGAAACACCGCGCTGCATATACCGTTGATCGCTCATCTCGGATTGATTTTCCGGCAAAGGTATGGAAATTTATTTACTTCCCAAAACCAGACCGCATATTCAATACGCGATGCCCAATCCGACAATAAATGCACTTTTTCGCTTCGCAATAGGCCCGTTTGAGTTGAATCAGGGCTTGCGAATCGGCGGCATGAAGCGATCTTACACCGTGTTTTTCAAAATGTGTAATGATATGATTGCGTTCCGAAGGAATATTTTCCAGCAAATACAAGGTTTTTTGAATGAATAAATCCTGATTTTTTCGCTTTCCGTAAGCGAACAGCAAAGGCGCCACCGTGTTAATCAGCAAGATATGAATGGCCGAAAGTCCCAAACCCTTTTTCTTTCGCGGCGAAATTTTCCCGAAATGATAATGCGTTTCCCAATATCCGTTCACATTGGATGCGAAAAGCGATTGAAATTCCTTTAAATTGGCTTTCTCCAATATTTGCGAAAAAAGGCTTTGTCCGTGTGCGATAAATCCGGCTAATTGTACTAATTTGATATGTGGAAAATTATTCGGGCGGATGCGTAAACTCTTGAAAATCGAGGCATCCAAGGGTTTTAAATCATATTTTTGACTTAAAAAGAGATATTCTTTGCGGAGATGTTGATAATAATCGTCTATAAATTCATCGGATTCGAGCAAGCCGGCTTGTCCCAAAAACAAAGCTTCGATTTGTTGCGGCGAATCGCTGTGTTTAAGTATGTATTTGTATGGCAGACTTTTAGCTAAGCGCTCGAAGGCGTCGTTATTGATTCCGAAACCGAAATTGCGGGCGAGCGTGATGTAGAAAACTTCGTTCCAATCGTCGCGGTATTCGTCCAAAAAATTGAAAATCGTTTGGGTTTTGCGTTCCAAGCGTTCGAAGGTCAGGGCATTTTTCCAATCACTCCAATACACGGCGGGGACGTCGTGGATGTGCGGCAGGCAGGGAATCGAATTTTCCCGATTCAACAGATAGCGGTAATTGATTTGGATGTGGTCGGGAATTTTCAGGATGAATTGCGGAATTTTCCGTCCTGATTCTGTTGTAATCACTTCCGAATCAATCGATTCCACAATATGAAGAATCACGGAATTATAAGCCTTGTCAAACTGATGACGGTGTTTATACCAATCGGACGAGCAGGTGTGTATTTCGATGTTTCCCGCCCAGATTTCGCCGGCAATTTTGACTTTGGCGTTGAAAAAATCGGGACCCGCATCGGAATTGTAGATGCCGGGGTCGATAATTTCAATCACTTGTCCATCAGTTGTTTGTAAGTCGTCAGGAACATAGATCCGGTGTTTCCAGACGTAGTGCAGTAATGATTCCATAGGGTTTATTTTTGATGTTATACATAGCTTGTTGTTGATGACAGGGGCAAATTTACGTTATTTTTTTGGATTTTGAGCGGAATGGTGCGATTTTTTTGCGACTGATAGAAATTTAGATATAAAAGTAAGATAAAATAAATTAATCCCATGATGGCGCCATAATGGTTAAATCTTTTTTTGAGGTGCTATTGGCTTTTTCAATGTATTTAACAAGTCCGCAGGACTTTCCTGTGAATAACCCCCAGATAAATCTGGGGGTTATTCACAGGAAACACCGGAGGTGTTTCCACTCGCACGTCTTTCGCTCTCGTTAATAGCACCTCAAAAAAAGAATTAACCTGTTTTCGGCGTTTTCTATTTCGTTTCCGACTGCAAAGATACTATATTGATTTTCCAAAAAATCACGAGTGGTTAACCAAAGTCGATTTATACGCCTGTTTTACAGCATAGAGCGGATAGATTTTTATGTTTTGAAACTGCCCGAAATTTTCCATCGAACAGCGTATTCCGAAAGGTTTGTTTTTTTCTTTAAGAAAGATAAACATACTTTGCATCGCGCCTTTGGTGCCTGATTTAACTTCGATGGGGACAATGTTTTCGCCAATTTGCACAACATAATCCACTTCGGCGTTGCTGTCCTGTTTTTCGCGCTGCCAATAATAGAGTTCGGCAGACAGGCGGTTGTTTTGAGCCTTCACAAGTTCAATACCAACCGACATTTCAGCCAATGCGCCCTTGTTTATCTGCTCCATTTTGTCTTCAAGCAGCAAATTTGACAAATTCAATCGCAGAAATCGTTGATAAAGTCCGGTATCAAAAATCATCATTTTTCGGTATCGAGGATTTGTTTCCGCGCCAAGCGGAAAGCCGTTTGCCGAACTGTGAGTAGCGATATAAACCAATCCCGCCATTCGCAGAAGTTCTATGCTTTCTTTCAGTTGCGGCTGATTGGCAGAAGTTTCCACATCGGAATAAGTGAATTTTTGTCCCGTCTGGGCTATCACGGCGGCAAATACTTCTTCCAAACGGGTTGCGGGAACGCGGATTTTGTATTTGGCAAAGTCGTTGATAAACGTTTCTATCAGGTCGTCTAAAATGTGTTGGCAGTCGAGCAAAGAGCCGCCTGCCGCGTATTTTGCAACCGCCTCCGGCATTCCGCCGATGACGATAAAACGCAGAAACAGTTCTTTTAGTTTTGAATGAAGTTCGTCGGAAAGGGGGGTTTCGGGACTTGCCGCTCTTAATCGTTCCAAAAGGACGTGTTTCCCCATTGCCGACAGAAATTCCTCAAACGTAAAAGGATACATATAAAGCGAGCGCACCCTGCCCACTGCATACGACGGGATTTTCTCCATCGCAAATTCCAAAAGCGAACCGGCGGCAATGACGTGCAAGTCGGGCATCTGTTCGTAGAAATATCTCAGGGCGGATATTGCCTCAACACACGACTGTATTTCGTCGAGGAAAAGTAGGGTTTTCCCCGCAGCGATTGGCGTTTCGTAGAGGGCAGATAGTTCGTCGCAAATAGTCTTTGAGTTAGAATGTCGTTCAAAAACACCTTTTGCTGCTGTAAAATCCTTGTTCTCAAAATTTATTTCCAAGAAAAACTCAAAAGTTTTACCCAGATTGCGCACCGACGATGATTTGCCAACTTGACGTGCGCCTCGCAACAGCAGCGGTTTTCGTCCTGCATCGTCTTTCCACGCCAGCAGGTCGGCGTCAATATTTCTTGATAAATAGTTCATCGTAATTTATTTTTCTCAAAGATAATACTTTTTTTATTATCGGGGGCAATAATTATGAAAAAAAATTATTATCGGGGGCAAAATTCTGTATTCTTACTCCTCTTTCTTAATCTGCGTCAACCCCAACTTGTATGCTTTAATTTGTTGTTTATTTGTTGTTTTTAAATTGCCATTCGAGAATTTAGCATTCAATTCTGGATGGCAACTTTCAGTTTCCCTCGTAAATTTGGAATTTCCGTGTCTGTTGCCGTCCGGTAAGATTGTCCGGTTTTCAGGTTTTTCAAAGTAGCCTTTTTATTATACTCATCGAGTACAAGTGGTATCCACCGGTATTTAGCAACCGCTTTGCTACTGCACTCCTTAAACGCCTTCGGGCAGCAGGTAAATCCCTACTGCAACATTTTATCAATCAGACGCCCAATTCGCAAAAATCGGCAGGCAATGCTATTTCAGGGTGCATAAAACCGTGTTCGTCGTCAAAGGAAAAAGGGAGGGAACAGTCTGTTAGCGACAAAGTTGCCAACAGACTGTTCCCTCATCACTCACCATGGAACCGCGTCATGTCGAGCGGAGCGAAGTCGAGACATCTGATTTCTCCATTATGATCCCTGTACTTACAACAATAGCACCTCAAAAAAAGATTTAGCCAATTAATGTTGAAATGGACATTTTGGGATTATGAACATTTACTTAGATTTTTTGATTCTCATTGAATACATTCCGGCGCACACGCAAAGCAACCATAAACCTTCGCCTGCCGGAACTCGCGGGGCTACCGGAGCATCGCCGATTCGCAAGTTGTCGGATGTGGTGGTTTCTTCGGTGGTTTCTTCGATGGTCTCGCGTTGCAGCCAATTGTCGGTACGATCTTTGATTGTTTTTCTTTCGGCTGACGCCGAGATTGCTAACAGCAATGTTATTGCTAAAAATATTGTCTTTTTCATTTTTATTGTTGTTTATGTAGGGGCTGTTTCAAAAGTTTGTCATTCCCGCTTTCGCGGGAATCCCCCGAAAAACGCAGCCGTCGCTGCTCTAACCGTTTTTTAATTTCCTTAAGGTCATTAAAGA
>JAISWY010000044.1 GCA_031270925.1 Candidatus Symbiothrix sp. | reverse complement strand
GCGGCGGCTGTCGCGCACTCCCAGCAGATTGGCCGTTCGCGCCAAAAACGCTCCGCCGAAAGTTTGCGGTTGCACTTCTTTCAAGGCATCGAGGTATTGTGAAGCGATTTCGCGGCCTTTCATCATTGCTTCCGACACTGCCCACGGATCGGTACTGTCCACATTCGTCAAATGTCCGGCATTGAATTGGATAACATCGGGGCCGATATAATTCAGACCTAAATGCTTATCAATCAACGGATATTTTCCCGAAGCGATGGCTTGATGGATGGGACTTGTCTTGTGTCCGCCATACAAGGCCGGCCCGTAAGTGTAATTATACGAATCGACATTGGCGAAGGAAAAACACAAAGTTGAGCTTTGTACTACACCCTGGTCGTCGCCGCGTTTGAAAGAAGCGCCCGCCCAAGCAGCCATGTCGCCGTCGCCGGTAGCATCAATATAGACTTTCGCTTTGAAAGCCGTCAGTCCCGCTTTGTTGGCTACAATCAGCGCATCAATGGTTTGATTACCGGCCATTTCCACTGCTGCCAAACGGGAAAAAAACAATACTTTCGCACCCGATTCGGCGACCATTTTATCGTAAACCCTAACCAATTGTTCGGGATTGATGCTTACCCAATCCAATTTGTCGGCCGGTTCGTGCGGAACGCCTTTTTGAGCTTCGCGGAAAACTTTTTCGGCCAAACCGCGGTAAATGATTTTTTCGCCGTCGGAAAACGGACACCAAGCCGGCACCATTCCCAAGGTTCCCATTCCGCCCAATTGCCCCATGGCTTCGATGAGCAAGGTTTTGGCGCCTTCACGGGCTGCGGAAATCGCCGCCGTACATCCGCTTGGGCCTCCGCCGACTACAATCACATCCCAATGGTTGTTCACTGCGATTTTCTGTTTTTTCTTCGGGGCTTTTTCTTTGCTGTTGGTCATCCCCGATACCAATGATGGGCTTGCGGCCGCCAATGCCAATAAGCCTGTTTGTTTGACAAAATTTCTTCTGGATAACATATTTTTCCTGTATTAAATTTTTGAATTGACAAAAATACATCAACTTCGACCAATAAAACAAGAGCAACGAACGGATATAGAGTATTATGCGACGAATATGCAACAACTCACTACATAAATTCAATTAACGCCGTGTTTTTTGATATATTTTTGTGCGTATAATTCAATTTTTAATTTGCATGAGAAAAATAATTTTATTCTGTTGGCTGTTTTGCCCGTTCGAATTTTTTGCACAAGGTTTCTTGCGAACAAACAACATGGAAATCGTCAATGATAAAGGCGCCTTTCTTTTAAAAGGTATCGGTTTGGGTGGATGGGTGTTGCAGGAGCCGTATATGCTGCAATTGTCGGGAATCGCACGCACGCAGCAGCAAATTCGTACAAAAATCGCCGATGTTTTGGGCGAAGAATCCACCGAAAAGTTTTATCAACAATGGATACAAAACGGCCTTACTCGCGCGGATATTGATTTTTTGGCTTCGTGTGGTTTCAACAGCATCCGTTTTCCGATGCACTATCGCTTGTTTACTTTGCCGATAGAAGACGAACCGATTGCCGGCGAGAACACTTGGATAGAATCGGGTTTTCAATTGACGGACAGCCTTTTAGAATGGTGCAAAGCCAAGCAATTGTATCTGATGCTCGATTTACACGCCGCTCCGGGCGGACAGGGAAACGATGTGGCAATTTCCGACGCTTCCGAAATTCGTTTGTGGCAAAGTGTTGAAAATCAACGGAAAACAATTGCTTTGTGGAAAAAATTGGCCGAACGTTATGCCGATGAAGAATGGATAGGCGGATACGATATTTTGAATGAACCCAATTACGGATTTGAAAATCCGGACGATAAAAACGGCTGTTCCGAAACCCAAAACCAGCCCTTGCGACAATTGTTGATGGAAATTACACAAACCATCCGGACAGTCGATACGAATCATCTGATTGTAATATCGGGCAATTGTTGGGGCAATAATTACAACGGCATTTTCCCGTTGTGGGATAAAAACACGGTCATCAGTTTCCATAAATATTGGAATTACAACGACGAAAAAGAAATCGAATTTGTTTTGCAGATGCGCGAGGAGCAAAATGCGCCTTTGTGGTTGAGCGAATCGGGCGAGAACTCGAATGCGTGGTTTAGCGACGCCATCCGTTTGGTCGAAAAGCACAACATCGGCTGGTGCTGGTGGACGTATAAACGGATGGGAGTAACTTGCCCGATGGAAGTGAAAATTCCCGGCGATTACGAAAAATTGCTGGAATATTGGCGCGGAAAAGGCGTAAAACCCTTGCGCGAACAGGCTTTACAAATAATGAATCAAGTGCTTGAAAACTACAAATTTGCCAATACCGTTTTCCACAAAGATTATATTGATGCATTGTTTCGTCAAACGCAAAGCGATGAAGCCTTGCCGTTCAAAAATCATCATTTGAAAAGCAAAGCTTCTTTGACAATTGCGGCTGTCGATTATGATTTGGGGCGGAGCGGCATTGCTTATCACGATAACGATTCGGCCAATTACCGCACATCGACTCAGATTTCGCTTCCTTGGAATTATGGAAATGTGTATCGCAACGACGGCGTGGATATTTTTCAGGATGTGGATTCCGGTTATTATGTCGGTCGCACCGAAGCAGGCGAGTGGTTGCAATATACGATTGAAGTTGAAAAAGCAGGCAAGTATTCCGTCGAAATCGACATATTTCCGGTTGAGGCCGACGGCCGTTTTCATTTAAATATTAATGGAAAAGATACGGAACTGCAAAAAGTCCGGCTTCAAAAAGGGAAAAACACAATCCGGTTTTGTATCGATGCGGGCGGATTTCATTTCCGGTCAATGCGTGTTTTGGATGGAAATTTTTAAACGACAAGGCGCTATGCGACAGATTTCACCGTTTCTTGCGACAAATCGGCAAATCGTGCGACAATAGTCTATTATAACAACGGCCTTGCTGATAATCATTCTCAAAGTCTTGCCCTAAATTTGCAGCGTGAGATTTAGACAAATTTTTACAACAATTTAAATTTTATTTTACATGAAAAAGTTATCCTTTTTATTAGTTTCCGGTTTGCTGATTGCAGCCGGTAGTGTATCGGCTCAAACATCCCCAAGACCGGAAAATTCCGACGCAGTGGTGATTTTGGCTGAGTGGGAAAGTTCTCCGGGTTCGTTAAATTCGTCGTCCGGCGACAAAATCGATTATACAAAGAATCCGTACAAGACAGGTATTAATACATCCAACGGAGTTGGTAAGCTCACGCATAAAACAGGAGAATGGGCTCCCGCCGAAATTCAAGCCGGCCGTTTGCGCCGCGCTGCCGGTATTAAACCCGAGATGCCGACGAATATTCATTTGGGCTATTACGATTCATTCGAGTTTAAAGAACTTTTTCCTGTCGAAACCATGTTGTCGGACGGTGGAGGCACCGGATTGAAAATCGAATTGCGTAGCGACGGCCCCGACCGGGGAACCGATCCGAACGTAGTGCGTGAAAATTGGGAAAGTCAATACGTTACTTATCCGATGTTGCCGACGAACGATCTGAGCGAAGATTTGGTCGATCAATGGTTTAAAGTGGAGCGGGGCGGCATTATTTCAGGTCGTGAATTAGGAATGGTTCAAGTAGGTTTTCGTCTGGGAGCTGCAAATCCAAGCAATCAAGCCACTATCTACTTAGATGATTTTATTTTCCATGCAAAAAAATCGAATCGTATTTGCACTTATCGTGAAACATTTTTTATCCATTTGGAAACAGACAAAAGTTGGACAGGCGATCCCAACCAAGCTTTTGTTTTGTATCCCGGAAAATCGTGGGAGGTAACGCTGCAAACGGGTAAAGAACGTTGGGTGGGACATGCTGAAATCCAATCGTCGTTTGTCGATATGCAATACGAAGCCGGCACCGGACGCGGTTATTACCTCCGCATGGACAACGAATCGCCGGATATTTTAATCGAAGACATCGAGATTCTACCGGATTTAATCAACTTGCAATTGGAAGTGGATGTTCGCACTCGCGCTCCGAAAATCGAATATCGTTTTGATAACAGCGATGTTTGGCAAGCCGTGGATTTCAATTCATCTCCAACGGCGGTAGGCAGTACTTGGAATACGTTTGTATTTGACATCAGTACGGGAAACGCAAGTAAAGTGGCTTTGAGAATATCGAGTAAAGAAATTCCCAACAGTTACGCTTATATTGATAACTTGACTATTTATGGTATTGATCCGAATTATGTAGTCGCTATTCCGGGTGTAAATTTTTCAACAGCAGTGCGCGTATATCCCAACCCGGTAGTAAACACATTACATATTGATGGCGACGTAAAGAAAACCGACATCTACGATATGCAAGGCCGCTTGGTTATTTCCGACAACAGCCGTTCAATCGACGTATCGGATTTGAAAACCGGAATGTATGTTACCAAGCTACACACCGATAACGGCGCATTTTCTTCAAAAGTTTTCAAGAAATAAACATATCCATTTAGTGTTGGGAAAGGTGGAACTCGTTTGGGTTTCGCCTTTTTTTTGAGTTAAATGTCGATTTATTCCGGTTCTACATTTGTTTTATATTCCGTTATTTCGCGTTTTTCGTCGTCAATGGCAAGTCCTATGCAAATAGCGGCAGGATAGGGTTTGTGGTAGTTTTGCTCAAAAATTTGATTGTATGCTTCTGCGGCTTTGGCAGCGGGGCTTTTGTCTTTTTTTGCCACTTTCAGTTCTATAATGTATGTATTTCTTTTATGTGAAACAACCAAA
>JAISWY010000021.1 GCA_031270925.1 Candidatus Symbiothrix sp. | reverse complement strand
TTACGACAGTTTTGAAAACGGCGACAAACGCCAAAGCCTGATTCTTCCGACTTACACTTCCAAGACCGGCGCGGCCGTCAATTTACGCTCGTCGGACATCGGCGCTTTGCCGCTGAAATATGCCGAAGATCCGAACAATCCCGGACAATGGGCGGGCAACGATTTCATTCATTTGCGCTACGCCGATGTGTTGTTGTGCCGCGCCGAAATCCTGAACGAGATAAACGGGCCAACACAGGAATCCGTCGATTTGATTAACCAAGTGCGTAACCGCGCCTTCGACGACTACTACAACTCGTCGCACGTAAAACGGTTGAGCGATTTCGCCGACCAAACTGCCTTGCGCGA
The DNA here is from genome assembly GCA_031270925.1 of Candidatus Symbiothrix sp. Taxonomy (GTDB): domain Bacteria; phylum Bacteroidota; class Bacteroidia; order Bacteroidales; family Azobacteroidaceae; genus Azobacteroides. The sequence goes on along the minus strand of JAISWY010000021.1, from coordinate 8,131 downwards.
TTACATCTTGAAAGAACGTGGTTGGGAACTGTGGTGCGAAGGCGTTCGCCGCGAAGATTTGTTGCGGCATGGCACTTATCTCGACGTTGCTCGTTCGGCAGGCGCCAATCGGGTCAGCGAAAAGAATCTGTTGTTCCCGATTCCGACCGACGCCTTGATTGAAAATCCGATAATCGGACAAAATCCATATTATAACGATTAAATATATTATTCACTTTTAATTTTTTTGTATCATGAAAAAGAACAGTTTAGTTTTAGCATTTTTGCTGGTATGTTGTGTAACGCAAGCGCAAACCGCACTTGTTGATGAAGAGTTTAACGACGCTCCGGACGGAAACCGTTTCGGCGCTTTCTCGCTGAACAATTACCAAACGGACATTGCCGATTGGAGTTACGAAATCGACAATTTCGCCAAAATTTCGGGCGACAATTCGCTCTATCTCAACATTTTCAATTCCGGCACCGAATGGTGGGCATTGCAAGTGCGTACCGACGAATTTCCGGGACAAACCTGGAAAGATGTCTTTGAAGTATCGTTCAAAGCGGCATCGAGTGTCGCCACCGCTTTCGATTTCAAAGCAGAGGGAGAAATGAATTTTAATTACCGTGTGGAACTTCCGGGTGCCGAAACCGTGCGCGATTTCAAATTCCGGACTGCCCCGATGGACCGCGACGGGTTTATCGTTTTCTTCTTTGCGCTCGGTACGGCGCCGGCCGGCGAATATTGGTTCGACGCCTTTAAAGTCGTCAAAGTCGATGAATCGGCCATTGCCTCTCCCGAAACCGACGCTTTCGATGTTTATTGTTTTGACGGACGTTTATTTGTGCATCCGGAAAATCCGGTAAACAACGCTAAGATCAAAGTTTTCAATGTTTTAGGACAGGAAGTGGCAAAAGCGAATATTTCCGGTGAAAAAACGGATTTGCCGCTTGGAAAAGGCATTTATCTTGTTTCCGTAACAGATGAAAGCGGGAAGACGGCGGCTGTTAAAAAGGTAATCAATCAATAAAACAAAAGGCCATGTCAAAATTGTATTTCATAGTAATATTATTAACTCTTGCGATTCCGGCTTTTGCGAACAACTTTGAAGAGGAAACCGACGATCCCGCATCGTACACCATCGACATCAACGATTTTTGGTGCCGCGACCCTTATATTTTTGTGGATGAAGCTACGAAAAGTTATTATTTGCACATCAACGAAGCGCCGTATTTCGGCTGCTACAAAAGCAAAAATTTGGTCAAGTGGAAGAAAGTCGGCTATTCATTTACCCGTCCGAGCAATTTTTGGGGAACGAAAGATTTTTGGGCGCCCGATGCATTCTACTTTGAAGGCTCGTATTATGTTTTCGCCACTTTCAGCAGCGATTCACAAAAGCGTGGCGTATCGGTTTTTAAATCCAACAATGCCGAAGGTCCATTTACGCCGGTCGTGAATGCGTCCTTAACCCGTTCCGATTGGAATTGCCTGGACGGTACGCTCTACATCGATCAATTTGAAGACCCGTGGATGATTTTCTGCCATGAATGGATCGATACGAGAGACGGCGAAATTCATGCAGCGCGGATGTCTTACGATTTATCTTCCTTGGAATCGGCGACTTTGCTTTTCAAAGCCTCATCCGCTTCGTATGCCGGCAACGACAAAGTTACCGACGCTCCGTTCATCTATGAACCTGAAAAAGGAGTTATGTTTTGCTTGTGGAGTACATTCAACAAAAGCAACCAATATGTAATCGGCGTAGCGAAATCCAGCAACGGCACGCTCTTCGGCACATGGACGCAACAAGAGCCATTGAACGACGACAACGGCGGCCACGCCATGATTTTCGAAGGTTTCGACGGCGTTTTACGCATCTCTTACCACGCGCCGAACACCGATCCGCACTTAACCATCAAACGCATCGCATACCGGAACGGCTCGTTGCGTTTGGTGGCGGGCGATATTTCCGATAACAGTTCAACCGGTATCGGAAATATCCATCCCGAAACGACCGCTGTTGTTTTCCGCAACAATCAATTACAATTTTCGAGCGATTCGGAAATGTGCGTACAAGCCTATGATTTACAGGGACGATTGATTACAAAAGGACAAATCGGGCAAGACGATAACAGATTATCCGTAAAAACAAATTCACCTTTAGTCATCGTGAAAACGACCGATAATCATGGAAATACACATTCATCAAAACTTATTAAATCGAATTAATACGGTTAAATCTTTTTTTGAGGCGCTATTGACTTTTCAAGGCAGCTAAATTAAAATCAGATGTCTCCAAAAGGCAGAGCCAATAATCGAAGAGTGGAATTTATCCGGTAATAAGCCATTCGTTCGCGGTAATAAGTCATTCATTACCGCGAACGAATCGTTCATTACCGCGAACGAGACGTCTGATTTACACATTATTATCCCTGTACTTACAACAATAGCGCCTCAAAAAAAAGATTTAGCCGGAAAATTATCAATTATGGATTAAATTTATTCATCACAAAGAGTCGAATCCATTACAATAATTTACACTGATTAACGTTTAAATGAAATGAAAAAAACAGTTACTCTATTGATAATCACGCTGTTTGTGGTTCAAACAGAGGCACAAAACCGTGCCGACCGCCAATCATTGAGCGATCGCGAATCGTTTAGTATGATTCTTTTGGGCGATCCGCAAGCTTATGTCAAATACGACATCAATCAGCCGATTTTAGAGCTTTGCACGGCCTGGATCGCCGACAATATCGATCAACTGCACATCAAAAGTGTACTTTGCACCGGCGATTTGGTGGAGCAAAACGAAAATATCGTTTGTAATCGCGCAATGCTCAATCAAACTTCGCGCGAAATGTGGGAAGCCTCATCGCGGGCCTTCGCTCGTTTAGACAATAAAGTTCCTTACATCATTTCCTGCGGCAATCACGATTACGGTTATCGCGCTGCAGAAAACGCTTCCACCCATTTTCCCGAATATTTCCCGTTTGAACGCAACAGTGCTTGGCGCAACACTTGCGTATCGGTTTTTCCCAACCGGAACAAGGTTGAATCGCTTGAAAATGCGGCATTTGCCTTTCATGAACCGTGTTGGGGCGACTTGCTCGTAATCACTACCGAGTTTTATCCGCGTAATGAAGTTTTGACTTGGGCAAAAAATTTGGCCGACAGCGATCCATACAAAAATTATAAGATTATCGTGATGACTCACGCCTATATGGAACCGCAAAACCTTAAAAACCAACGTTTAACAGACAATCCCTACTCATTGGAACCCGGCAACAACGGTGAGCAAATCTGGAAAAAATTGCTCGAACCCACTCCCAATATCGGCCTGCTGATTTGCGGCCACACCGCTACGGGCAACGGCGAATTTGCCGATAATGTCGGCTTTCGCACCGATAAAAACAAAGCCGGAAAAACCGTTAATCAGATGATGTTCAACGTGCAAACGCTGGGCGGCGGTTGGGAAGGTAATGGCGGCGACGGGTGGTTGCGCATCCTTGAATTTTTACCCGACGGAAAAACCGTTCGCGTGCGAACCTATTCGCCCTTGTTCGGAATTTCGTCCGCCACAAAACATTTGGCGCACCGGAAAGAATCTTTTGATGAATTTGAATTTACAATTGAATAAATAAAAATCATGAAAAAATCAATTATTTTAATTGCATCTATCTGTTTATTAATGGGATGCAAAAAAACAAACGAAAATGAGCGCTGCTTGGAATCCAAGCAATGGAGTGTCGAAAAAGCCAACGAATGGTACGCCAAGCAAGGCTGGCTACGCGGTTGCGACTTTATTCCGAGTACCGCCATCAACCAATTGGAAATGTGGCAGGCCGAAACCTTCGACACGGCCACCATCAACCGCGAATTGGCTTGGGCTGAAGCCATCGGTCTGAATTGTATGCGCGTGTATCTGCATCACGTAGCTTGGGAAGTTGATAAGGATGGCTTCAAAAACCGCGTCAATCAATACCTGAACATCGCCGATCAGCACGGTATCAAAACGATTTTCGTGTTTATGGACGATTGCTGGAATCCGACTTACACCTCCGGCAAGCAACCCGAACCGAAGCCGGGCGTTCACAATTCGGGTTGGGTGCGCGATCCGGGCGATTTGATTTTCCAAGATTCGACTTTGATAACCGTTTTGGAAGATTACGTGAAAGATGTTTTGACCGATTTTCAAAACGATAAACGCATCTTACTTTGGGATTTATACAACGAACCGGGAAATTCGAACTACGGCAACCGTTCTCTGCCTTTGGTGCAAAAAGTATTTGAATGGGCGTGGACGATTCGTCCTTCGCAACCGGTTTCGGTCGGTGTTTGGAACGAAAATTTGACGGAATTAAACGCCTATCAATTAGCACATTCCGATATAACGACTTATCACAATTACAGTACGGTCGAAGCACACCAGGCCGCCATCGACAGTCTGCGGAAATACCAACGCCCGCTAATTTGCACCGAATACATGGCGCGTCGCAACAACAGTGTATTTTCGACCATTATGCCGATGCTGAAACGCGAAAACGTGGGTGCAATCAACTGGGGCTTGGTGGCCGGAAAAACCAATACGAAATACGCTTGGGATGAACCCATTCCCGATGGTTCGGAGCCGGCGCTTTGGTTTCATGAAATTTTCCGGAGCGATGGAACACCTTATAAACAGGAAGAAGTGGATTTGATTAAGTCGCTGACTTTGCGGGAATGATTACTACATTTCACTTGCTATTACCTCCATTTCATCCGTTGTGGTAACGTGCTGGTGGTTTTTGCTTCAATTTTAGAAACATTTGGTTTTGAAAACGTATATTTTTATCCTGATATTCATGAGTAATGTACTTATTGGCCTGTCGGTCAATCGCAAAGATAATCTTTCGTACGTTTCTACCGCCTGCTCCGATACTGTTATTCGCGCGGCCGGCAACGATACCATGACGGCGCTTTTCCGGAATACGGTCAGTGAAGCGGAATTGTATCATTGTGCCAAAAAAATTCACAAAAGAATCTATTCAATTGATTCACATTGCGATACACCAATGTTTTTCCCTTATGGAATTGATATTGGGAAACGAAATCCAACTTTCAAAGTAAATCCGAAAGATTTGGGAGCTTCGGAAAACATGTATGTGAATTATGACCTCAAAATGGATATACCACAAATGATGGACGGGATGCTGGACGCAACTTTCATGGTGGCTTACCTTCACCAAGGGGCGCGAGATGAGAAAACTTCGCAGAAAACGGTCGCAAAAACCGAATCCATTTTGAAAGAAGTGATTCGGCAAGTTGAAAAAAATCAGTCGATTGCAGGCATCGCCCGTACTACCGATGATTTAAAACGCTTGAAAGGCGAAGGCAAAAAAGCGATTTTTCTCGGCATCGAAAATGGTTACGGTTTGGGAAAAGATATTCGCAATGTGCGGAAATTCGCCGAGATGGGCGTGCGCTACATCACATTGTCGCACAACGGCGATAACGATTTGTGCGATGCCGCCGTTCGCAGCAAGCAGGAACACAAAGGCTTAAGCGATTTCGGGAAACAAGTTGTACGCGAAATGAACCGCTTGGGTATGATGGTCGATATTTCCCATACTTCCGAAAAAACTTCATTCGACGTCTTGAAAATCAGTGCGTTTCCGATTATTGCATCGCACTCGTCGGTTAAGAAATTATGCAATCATCCGCGCAATATTTCGGATAAATTGATGCGTGCGATTGCTGATAAAGGCGGAGTGATACAAGTTTGCCTTTATACCGGGTTTTTGAAAAAATCGGGCAAAGCGACAGTCAAAGACGCCGTCGATCACATTGATTACATTGTAAAAACAGTTGGCATCGACCATGTTGGCATCGGTTCTGATTTCGATGGCGGCGGCGAATTGGTTGATTGTAAGTCTGTTAGCGAATTTCCACAAATTACGATGGAATTGCTTCGGCGCGGTTATTCCGAAGAAGCGATTGCCAAAATTTGGGGTGGAAATTTGATGCGGGTAATGGAGGCTTGTGTGCGTTGATGAAAATTTCACGTTCTTCCCTTGCGCAGTCGCTAAGGTACAAATTTGGGAATAAGTTTTGTTTACGTTCTGAACGCCGGACTCATTCTCTCCTGTTCATCTCTTGACAGTTTGTACTTTGCGGCAATTTGTTTCCATCGGGATACAACATTCACCGTATTTTGAATAATTGCAGTAGCCTTGTCGTCCGTCAAACGGAAAAAAGGAGCGACTTCGGCTGCTAAATCCAAATCCAAAGCATTGTCATGTGCCGAGATATTCAATTTCAAACCTGTTCCTTTCGGATTGGGATTAATGTCATAAGCGGGCGAAAGTGTCCATCCGGTTTTTGTCAGCAGGAAACCATGATTTCGCAAATGGTCGTCGGTATTGCTGATGCAAATGGAAAACACGATGCGACGGAACAGTTCTTCCAAATCCTGATTTACATTTGCTCCTTTGCGTGTAATAAATTCAGCCAGTTCCAAATAGCTTGCACCTTCTTGAAAACTAACGCCATCGGTATAACCTAATAGCGTCATGGCAGAGGCAAAGTGCAAACGTTTTCCAGTATTGGTCCGGTCGAAACGTTTGGTCAAAAAAGTATGGTGTTTACCGGAGAATGGTCTTGCCATTGCCTGAGCCATGTTCAGTCCTGCCATTTGCGCCAATTCATTTGCAAGCATTTCCCAAGCGCCTGTGTCGTACCGGTCTTCCCTGCTCGGGAATTTGGCAATCCACAATGCCCCGTCAGTGTTCCTGACGCCTGCTTTCGGTCGCGCTCCGCCCAGCGAGGAACCGGGCGCCAGCAGCATATACAACCATTTCAGGATTTCGGGATCATCGGTCATCAAGTCGTTTTCCAACTGATAACTTGCCTGTTCGAGTTCGCGGATGGATGTCCATGGCGGTGTCGCAAAGTCAGGATTATTGTTCATAAAAGCGCCCGATTCGGTTTCTTTGAAACGCAAAGCGCCCATCCGCTGCTCGTCGAAAACGCCTAATAGATAGTCCGATTCATTCAGATTCCGATGCCCGCGGTTTTCCATGCGGGCAAGAACAGATTCGCGCCTGTCCATCAACGTCCGTCCCCATCTGTCAGGTGAAGAATCCAAAAATACACCGAAATTGCTTTTCACATCACGCAAATACTGAATGCCGGGGTAAAGCCCCAAATCCGGGTCGATTTCCTGCACAAAAGAAGATTGTAGCCACTCTTTATTATACTCAAAAGAAAAGATTTCCTTTCCTCTTGAATAGGAAGAATACAGCGTACCAGTGAATTGAGGTGCTTTTAATCCGTCCCAATCGGCATAAACCGGTATTTCCTTGTTACTGTTCATCTTTTGTTGCTGTTTTTCTTTTCGGAGCGCGTTTCTTTACCAATATTTCCGCATCCTGCAATTTTCGCCCAAGTGCGTCGTCGGCAGCCATGATGGAGAGATTCTTCTCCAAACCCAATACAAACAGCACTTGCGCATAATAACCCATCGAAACATTCGGCTGTCCTCTTTCAATCTGCCAAAGTGTGGAACGGGAAATGCCCGCCCGTTCGGAAACCTGCTCGGCGCTTAGTTTTCGCCGGAGCCGCGCCAGTTTGATGTCCTCGCCCAATTCTTCCAGAATCTTTGTAAGACGGGGGAGTAATGTATATTTTTCTCTGTTCATAATGTTTAATATTGCGTACAAAGGTAGTGGTTTTGTTTTGGATATCAAACATTATGTGGATTTTGCTTGAGTGTTTTTTATGTTGTCGGATTGAAATAAGCAGGTTTGCCCTTTACTTATTATCCATAATCCATCAGATATGTTAACGCTCCTGCAGTACAAATTTGGGAATAAGTTTTGTTTAATTTGTTTTTATAGTTTTATCCAATAGTGATGTAATGTTATAGTTGTTCCATCTTTTCTTTTGTGTAAAGATAAGAATCTATCACATTTATTAGAATCATATTTGTTTAAACAATCCTCTTTATGCCAGAGAGCAGTATTTGCATTTACCAACTCAGCTATCCATTCATTCATTCATTTATTTTCTTTAACCAGCAATCCGCGCTATTACCATCTTGTATGTATCCAATCATAATTGAGAATGGGAGTTTATCTGCATGTTTGTTTTCTTTGAATCGTTGAATACTGC
>JAISWY010000003.1 GCA_031270925.1 Candidatus Symbiothrix sp. | reverse complement strand
ATAAACGCTGGGATTGGTACACGTTCAACGCTTCCTTGAACTGGAAAAACAATTTCGACAAGCATCATTTCGATATTCTGTCATTGTTTGAAGCGCGCTGGACAAAGGCTTCAACCATGCTCGGCAGTAAATCCGATTACAATTTCCTGATTCCCGAACTGGATATGGGGCCAAGCCCGGAAGCAAGCATCTGGGGATTGAACGGGACATCGGCTTCTACGGCCGTCTGCGGTGTTGTAGGACGTATCAATTACGATTACGACCAAAAATATTTGCTGGAATTAGCCGGTCGTTACGATGCCACTTATTTTTATGCTCCCGGAAAACGCACCGATTTTTTCCCTTCCCTGTCGGCCGGATGGCGCATTTCGGAAGAACCTTTCATGGCTTTCTCGCGCAATACAATTGATAATTTGAAACTACGCGCTTCCTACGGCAAATCGGGCTTAACAACCGGAGATGAATTTGCCTACATGAATTACTACAAAATCGGAGCGGCAAGTTATGTATGGGGTACGGGCGACGAACAGGTACGCCAACAAGGTATTTACGCCGACAAGGAATCCAATCCCGATTTGACATGGCAAAGCGTGTGGAAAACCAATATCGGTTTCGACCTGAATATGTGGAACGGATTAGTCGGTTTGGAAATCGATTATTACCACGAAAAACGCACCAACAAAGTCCTCAATCCCACGGCGGGTGTAACATCGGAATACGGTATCAATTTGGCGCAGGAAAATGCAGGTATCGACTTACGAAGAGGTATTGATATAAGCTTGAAAAATCAAACCAAAGCGGGCGATTTCACACTCTCCAATGTGGCGACATTCACGTTTACACGCCTGCAACAAATCGAAATCCACGAAAATCAAGGTTCGCTGTATAATTCGCGGAAACGCCAAACCGGTTTGCCCGGCAGCCAGTTGTGGGGCTACCAATCGGCCGGACTGTTCAAAGACATGGAAGAAATCCAAAACTGGGCGTTTCAAGATAACGGCACTTTACCCGGCGACATCAAATACATCGATCAAAACCACGACAGCAAAATCGACGGCGAAGACATCGTCCACATCGGTTTGTCGCAAATTCCCGAAATTATGTTCGGTTACAATTTCCGCGCCGAATGGAAAGGCTTCGATGCGGGATTCTTCATCCAAGGCACCGGACGTTCCAATTACAACCTGTCGTCGGCCGACAAAGGCGTGATTCATCCTTTCGCCCGCAACAAGGCGCGTACCGAAATGCTGCAATCGTGGACAACAGACAATCCCAATGCAGCTTATCCGCGCTTGCGTTCTTCGCAATTCGCAAAGAATTACGAAGCATCCGATTTCTGGATAGTCAATTCTTCGTATATCAAATTGAAATCCATCGATTTGGGTTATAACTTGAAACCCGAATGGATGAAAGCGACAGGTCTTTCCCGCCTGCGCATCTATGCAAACTTCTATAATGTGTGGACGATTTTCTCGAAAACATCAAAGGACTTCGACCCCGAATCGCAACAATATTCAGCCTATCCGCAACAATTCATTTCTACTATCGGTTTATCGGCAACTTTCTAAATTTGAAGCAAATATGAAAAAGTATTTAATAATAATCGCAAGCATTTGTATCGCAGGACTGTTCGTTTCCTGTGAAGATTTCTTAAACGGCCCGAAACCCAACGGACAAATTTCGGATGCGGGCGTATGGGACAATCCGGCAAGTATCGAGTTGTATATCAACGATGTATATCAAAGCATCAACGGCCCGCTGTATATCTGGTCGAGTCGATTGAGCCGCGACCGCATCGGTGGCCAACCGGCTATCTTCGACAATTTTATGACGGGCGATATGTGGTTCGATACCGGATCGCTTTATACCTATTCGCAATGGGGAAAATCAACCAATCTGGGCGCGCTCAACCGTTGGGACGATTGTTACAGAACCATCCGCAAGTGCAATACGGCCATTGTGCAATTGAACGCAACCGCCGTTTTATCTTCCGAAAAGAAAGAACGTTATCTGGGCGATATGCATTTCTGGCGTGCCATGCTGTATTACGAATTGTTCCGCTTCTACGGAAAAGTGCCGCTGATCGACCATGCACAAAACCGCCACGAAGAGGATATTTTCCTCGAACGGGATTCCGAAACGGATGTGGTCGCCTTTATTGTGGAAGATTTCGAAACGGCTATTGGGTATTTGCCGGTAAATATTCCCAAGTCGGAATTGGGACGTGCAACCAAAGGCGCCGCCATCGGCATGTTATCGACCGCTTATCTCTATTTTGCCGGCGTGATGGAAGAAATCGCAGGCGCAGAAGTATCGAAGGAATATTTCCGGCAAGCTTACGTAAATGCCGACAGTTTGATAAGCGGTTCATTAGCCGGAAAATACAATCTGTTCGGACGAAACGCGACAGACAAAGCGCAAGCCTGCCACGATTTGTTCATGGAAGCTAACGAGTACAACGAAGAAGTGATTTTCGATATTCAATTTACCGACGACGGACTGCAAGCGACCACCGAATCGGCCAACACCGGTCGCCGCGGCCACGACTTGATGGGCGTTTCGCATCCCGCAAGTTATGCCGAAACAATCGACGGCTCGTATGGCGGCTGGGGACGAAACAATCCTTCGCAAAACATGGTCGATGCTTTCCGCATGGCCGACGGCAGCGCTTTCGATTGGAACAATCCCCAACATGCAGCGCATCCGTATGAAAACCGCGAACCGCGATTCTATGCTTCCATCCTCTACGATGGCGTTTCATGGCGCGGCACAAACTTATACTCCGCCACCAATATGCCGATTTACAACGCCGAAAGAAACCAGTGGCGCGTGCAATCAAACAACAGTCCGGGGCAGCGAATGGGTCCCAGCCTCACGCGCACCGGTTATTATATGAAAAAGCACATCGATCCCTCGAAGAAAGGCGGAACTCCCAACCGTTATACGCCCTACGAAGGCGCCGGTCAAAATTTAATCGTCTTGCGTTACGCCGAAATATTATTGACTTACGCCGAAGCGAAAAACGAATACCAAGCTTATCCCGATCAAAGTTGTTTCGATGCCTTGAATGCTGTACGCGAACGTGGTGGTTTACAAGCTGTTAGTGGTTTGGATTTCGCCGGATTCCAAAATGCCGTGCGTGAAGAACGCCACATCGAACTCTGTTTTGAAAACAAACGCTATTTCGATATTATGCGTTGGCGGCAAGGTCCCGAAATCATCGGTCAGGATGTCTATGGCATGGATATTACTTATGTTATGGAAGCAGGATTGCCCGTTCCGCGTTATACGCGCGTGCTACTGACTACCAAATCGTTCGAATCGCCGAAAAATTATTTGATGCCGATTCCCGATGCTGTTACCGGTCGTAATCCGAAATTATTGCCGAATAATCCGGAATGGTAATCTTTTAGAATTGAGAATTGAGAATTGAGAATTATAAATTACGAAATAATGAAAAAACAGATGTTTCAATTAGCGTTTTTGTTTTTAATGCTGCTATTTACAAGTTGTTTTGAAAACGTGGAAGTGGATATTCCCACGAGTTACGATCAGGCCGCCATTACCGGCGTAAGCGTCTATCGCGCAGCCAAGGAGGGCGATGAGGAATTTGCAAAAAATCAAGCCTTTGTGTCCATTCAATCGACGGTTGAACTCGCGGCAACCGAAGAAGCAAATACCTGCGACATCCAATTGCAGACAACGGAAGATTTAACACGATTAAAAATCCTGCTCACGATTTCGCCGGCGGCCACAGTGATTAGGCCTTTGGGAGCCACCATCCAAGATTTTTCCGAAACGAAAACGGTTAAAATCGAATCGCCAAGCGGCAAAATCGTCAAAGAATGGACTTTACAAGTGCTTAATCCGTAAAAAAATTAATTTTTACCAATGAAAAAAACATTCTATACCGCATGGAGGGTTTGTTTGTTGCAGCTTTTAGTAACTACTTTACAAGCCGTCCCCAATCAAGCTATCCGTTTAGATTCCGAGATTTTCCATAACGGAAACTCACAATGGTCGATGTACAAGGCCGACGAATTGCAGGCTTCGGGCGAACAAATTTCGCTGCCCGGTTTCCAAGTGCAAAACTGGCTACCGACCATTGTTCCCGGAACAGTTCTTAATTCATTGGTTTACAACGGGAAATACCCCGAACCCTATTTCGGAATAAACAATAAAATCGAATCGCAACTCATTCCCGACATCGCCGAAGCAGGCCGCAATTTCTATACCTATTGGTTTCGCACCGGATTTATCATTCCCGAATCGTTTACCGGACAAAATATCTGGCTACAACCCGAAGGTGTGAATTACCGCGCCGAATTTTGGCTCAACGGTCATCTACTCAGCACTTTAAATGGAATGTTCACCAACGATTACATCAATATTACCGAATTTGCACGCATCGGAGAAAGCAATATTTTAGCCGTAAAAGTCTATCCGGTCGATATGCCCGGCACCATGCAACCGAAAAAATGGGGAGCGCCGGGCGAATTTCAAAACGGCGGCAACGGCAATATCGGCCTCAATACGACGATGTTGATGTCTATCGGATGGGATTTTACATTTATGGACGGGATTCGCGACCGCAACACCGGTATCTGGCGCTCGATTTACCTCTACGCTACCGGAAAGGCGGCTTTGCGTCATCCGTTCGTCCGTTCCGAACTGAAAAAGCCGGCTTACAACGAAGCACGCCAAACAGTTTCGGTAGAAGTGGTTAATCCTGCAACGGGAATCGACACATTGACTTGCATAGTGAAAGGCGAAATTTTGAACGAAAATATTCATTTTGAAAAATCGACCCGTTTATTGCGCGGCGAAGAAAAGACGCTCGTTTTTTCGCCTGAAGATTTTCCGCAACTCATTGTCAATCAACCGCGTTTGTGGTGGCCTGTCAATAAGGGAAATCCCGAATTATATGAGTTGAAACTGACGGTTTTCGTCAATAATCAAGCTTGCGACTCAACGAATGTGCGTTTCGGAATCCGCGAAATCACGTCTGATACGAATACGCCCGACCACTCCCGCGTGTTTTACGTCAACGGCAAACGAATTTTCATCCGCGGCACCAATTGGATTCCCGAAGCGATGCTGCGCAACAGCGACGAACGCACTTACGCCGAATTGCGCTACACTCGTCAATCGGGCATCAATCTAATCCGGATGTGGGGCGGCGGAATTGCCGAATCGGATTACTTTTTCCGGCTTTGCGACGAACTCGGCATCCTCGTCTGGCAAGAGTTTTGGATGACCGGCGACACTCGTCATCCGCAAGATAAAGCCTTGTATCTGAACAATGTAGCTTCAACCGTTAAGCGATTGCGAAACCATCCGTCGCTGGCTTATTATGTGGCCTCGAACGAAAGCTCGGAAGTATCGGGAACGCGCGAACTAATCGAATGCTTGGATGGCACGCGCGGCTATCAAATGCAATCGGAATGCGACGGCATCCACGATGGAAGTCCCTACCAGCAAGTCAATCCGATGCAACATTACGAAAATACGGCTTCAGCACGCGGTAGCCGGGTCGATGGTTTCAATCCCGAATACGGAGCGCCCACTTTACCCTTGGTCGAAATCCTGCGCGAAACGATGCCCGAAAAAGATTTGTGGCCGATAAACAAAGATGTTTGGAATTATCTCGACGGCAACGGATTTCATTTAATGACAACGGTTTACAAAGATTTAGTTGATCATTACGGCGCTTCCGCTTCCATCGACGAATTTGCGAAAAAAGGCCAATTGGTGGGCGCCATCAATTCCAAAAGCATTTGGGAAGTATGGAATTACAATAAATTAGATTATGGCGACCGTTTTGCTTCGGGTTTGCTGTTTTGGTATCATAATTGTCCGGCACGGCAAGTCTGCGCACGGATGTGGGATTGGTCGCTCGAACCGACGGCTTCCCTGTATCACACCATGCATTCGCTCGAACCGTTGCATGTGCAATTCGATTACCTGAAAAATACGGTTTCGGCCGTGAATGATTATTTGCAATCGTTTGAAAACTATACGGTTACAGCTGAGATCTATGATTTGAACAGTCAAAAGATTTGGGAACATTCGGCCACAATAAATCTTCCGGCCGATGGCGTTGCAAACGATATTTTCAAGATTGATTTTCCGAAAAAAATCACGAAAGTTCATTTCATCCGCTTGCAATTAAAAGATGCTGAAAATCAAGTTGTTTCATCGAATTTCTATTGGCGATCGACCGATAAATACCAAGGCAAGAACACATCGACCGGCCCGGCGACTTCGGGTTTCGAATCGTTGGCGAAAATGCCATCGGCGGAAGTGAAGACATCGTTCCGAATCACAGAAAAAGACGGCAACTATATGATTGACGTAATATTAGAAAATACATCCGGCAAAATTGCGTTTTTCAATCAATTGCAGATTCGGGATGAAAACGGTGCGCCTGTTCGTCCTTCTTTTTACAGCGACAATTTCTTTTCGCTCTTACCGGATGAAAAGAAATCCGTAACTATCGAAGTATCAGCTGGTAACATCGCAAACCGGGATATTGTTTTGGTCGTAAATGGCTGGAACATCGCAGAAAAACATTTCAATTGTTTCTAAATTAACAGAAATTTAATTGTTTTGTTATCGAAATATGCCGACAAATCATTACTTTTGCAACTCGATTTTTTAAGTTATCACAATTCATTCTATACAATGAAAACATTAGAACAAAGTTTAGCAAAAAAGTTATTGAAAGTCAGAGCGATAAAACTTCAACCGGTCAATCCGTTCATTTGGGCGTCGGGATGGAAATCTCCGATATACTGCGACAATCGCAAAACGCTTTCCTACCCCACCGTCCGCAATTTCATTAAATTGGAATTGGCGCGCATCATTATCGAAAATTACGAAGACGTGGACGCCATCGCCGGCGTAGCCACCGGAGCCATCGCCCAGGGCGCCATGGTTGCCGAAGAATTGAATCTGCCCTTCGTATATGTTCGTTCCACACCCAAAGACCACGGTTTGGAAAATCTGATTGAAGGCGATTTGAAACCCGGCGCCAAAGTGGTAGTCGTAGAAGATTTGATTTCGACCGGAGGAAGCAGTTTGAAAGCTGTGGAAGCCATCCGCAACGCCGGATGCCATGTTCCCGGAATGGTCGCCATCTTCACTTACGGATTTCCCATCGCCGCCGAACGTTTCAAGGAAGCCAAAGTAAAGCTCCATACGCTTTGCAACTACGACGCGGTATTGGACGAAGCCCTGAAAACCGAATATATTGATGAATCGGAAATCAAAACGCTGCAAGCATGGCGCAAGAATCCGGATAAATGGGGTGTGAAATGACGGAATTTACAAGCGAAATCAAAACAATTCCCCATCTGCAGGAAACAGTGTACGCCGTTCTGTCGAATCCGGAAAATTTAGAGAATTTGAAAGACCTGATTCCGGCCGATAAAGTGCAGGATCTTGTATTCGACCACAATTCGGTTGCCTTTTCGATAGCACCGGTCGGCAAGTTGAAATTCGCTATTGTTGAGCGGAATGCGCCGGATACGATTCAATTCGCAACCGAACAATCGCCGGTAAGTGTGAAGATTCTAATTCAATTGTCGCCCGGCGACTATGCGCAAACCCAAATGAAGATCGTTTTGCACGCCGATTTGAATCCGTTTCTGAAACCCATGCTGTCGAAACCCTTGCAAGCCGGAATCGATAAAATCGCCGAGGTTTTGGCGATGATTCCTTATAACTCCTAAGTCCCTTTCAGGGGGCGGTTGATTATTCAATTTTATTCTTTGCGTTCCTTGCGTATCTTCTTTGCGAACTTTGCGGTAAAAAATACTTAACCGCAAGGGACGCTAAGGTTTCGCAAAGGGCGCTATTGACTTTTCTACGCAGCTAAATTAAAATCAGATGTCTCGACTTCGCTCCGCTCCGCTCGACATGACGCGGCATCCCGTAATACCTGCTTCAAACAAATGTCAAGCAACTTTCAAAAAAAAGTGAAACAATCGTAACGGTTTAGTAATACCCGGTCTCTACTTTTGCATCGTCAAAAATTATTAAGAAACAATGCAAAAGAAATTAAAAACGGTATTACTAATCTTTTTTATTATTAGCTCTTTTTCCACTCGTACAGAAGCGAAAGAAATCACAGGTTTCGTCCACGATTCCCAAACGCGGGAGCCGATTATCGGCGCATCCGTCCGCATCAAAGACACAAGCACAGGCACTGTTACCGATTTGGACGGACGTTTCAGTATTGCCTGTAATGATGCAAAATGCCGCCTGACCATTTCCTATCTCTCCTATAAAACGGTGGAAGTGGAATACAATCAAACCGATATACTCAGCCATTTGGATATTTCGATGGAAAGCGACGAATTTACGCTGGGCGAAGTGGTCGTCAAAGGCCGGACACTGAGCAATACGGAAATGGGCATGATTTCCACCGTAAAATCGATTCCTCAAGTAGCCAGTGGCGTATCGGCGGCGCAAATAAGCAAAAGTCCCGACCGAATCGCTTCCGAAGTGGTTCGACGCATTCCGGGAGTAACCGTGATTGATGACCGGTTCATCATTGTCCGCGGACTTTCGCAACGTTACAACAACGCATGGATCAACGGCTTGGCCGTTCCGAGTACAGAAACCGACAGTCGCGCTTTTCCGCTCGACCTTGTTCCGAGCAGTCAGATTGATAACTTGCTGATTTACAAGTCGCCCTCGCCCGAAATACCCGGCGATTTTTCAGGAGGATTCATGAAAATCACGTCCAAAGGCGTTCCCGATAACAACCGTATCGAACTGGGTTACACCACAGGATTCAATGTCAATACGCAATTCGACGATTTACGGTACAATCCGGGAAGCGCTAGCGATTTCCTCGGATTCGATTCCGGCAAACGTTCTCTTTCGGGCAACGATTTCAACACCGACTGGCGTATCAAAAGCATGATTCCGATTCCCGACCAACGACTGTCGTTCATGATCGCCCGCCGCATGGAATCGGAAAATCAACAAATCATCGGAAACATCACTGCAATCACTTACAGCAATACATTGAAAGGTCTCGAAAGGATGAAAAACGCCCGGTACGGCATCTACTCGTCAGTCGCGGATATGCCCGTTTTTCTTGATAATTACTTTGACAATCAATTTTCGAATGATGTCCGTTTGGGTATCTTGCATAATTGGGCGTTCATCCTTTCTTCTTCCAACCGCATCGAATTTAAAAACCTCCTGAATATCTTAGGCCGCAACCGGCTGACCGAACGAAGCGGCATCAAAGATATGAGCAGCATGTATTACCGCGAACAAACGGAAATGCAATACACTTCTCGACTCACATACACGGGACAATTATCCGGCACGCACGACTTTGCGGCCGACAAAACACTGACTTGGGACGTCGGCTATTCATTCGCCGACAAAAACGAACCCGACCGGCGCATCGTTACCAATCAGGCCGGCATCGGAAGCGAAGCGGATATTCCTTCGGTTATCACTATCAACGAAAATATCAGCCGCTATTTTCAGAATCTGGCCGACCACAGTTTTTCGGCAGCGCTGAATTACAAGCAAGCATTCGCTTTCGGAAGCATCAAACCGGTATTGAAAACCGGCCTCTACGGAGAATTTCGTAAGCGCGAATACAGTAATCGTGAATTTATCTACCGTTATGATAATTTGAGTTACGAAGAACGGCAAACCTACCTGAAACTTCCATTCCAAGAAATGCTTGAAGATCGATATTTGGGAGCCGACAAAGTGTATCTCGACGAAATTAGCCGCAAAACCAATAACTATTCGGCTACGGTGGGACATCTTGCCGGATACGCCGCCGTGGAAATTCCCGTCAATCAACTGTTTATCTATGCCGGCGCCCGCTTGGAAAGCCACAACACACGACTGAGCCGCGACCGATCCAACTCGCCCGATTTAATGCTGATTACCCACAAGAATATCAACGACTTGAATGTGCTTCCATCCGTCAATATGACTTACAAATTTTCGGAACAGCATCAAGCGCGGCTTGCTTACGGCGTTTCGGTCAATCGTCCCGAATTGCGTGAAATATCGCCCGCGGTTTACTTCGATTTCGACTTGTTCAGCGAAATCGGCGGAAACGAAAACTTGAAAACGGCAGTTATCAATAACATGGATTTGCGCTACGAATTTTATCCCGCTTCCGGCGAAACATTGAGTTTGGGCGTGTTTTACAAGCATTTCCGCAATCCGATCGAATGGACTTTTATCGACATGGGCGGCTCGCTCCGTTACATCTACGAAAACGCCAACCAAGCCGAAAACTACGGAATCGAAATGGAAATACGCAAGAAACTCGATTTCATCGGATTACCTGCATTTTCACTGATGCTGAACGCCGCTTTAATCAACAGTAAAGTACATTTCAACGCCGGAGAAGTGCTGACCGAACCCGACCGTCCCTTGCAAGGCCAATCGCCCTACATCATCAACGCGGGACTTTACTACCGCTCGGAAAAAAACGGATGGGACGTTTCGATGCTCTACAACCGGATCGGCAAACGGATTGTCGGCTTGGGAAAATCCAACAGCATCGACCAGAACATTAACAACACGATTCCCGATTCTTACGAAATGCCCCGCAACATGCTCGACCTGACCATCAGCAAAAGCATCGGGAAAAACCTTGAAATCCGCTGTTCGATCAAGGATATTCTTTCCGAAGACGTGCTGTTCAAGCAATTCCCGAAGTATGAAAAAAACGGCGTCGTTTACGAGCGCGAACAAACAACACGACAATACAATCCCGGACAATCTTTGTCTGTCGGTATTAATATAAAACTCAATTAAGCGATTAAACAATTTATTTATTAATTTAATTTTTTAAGAAAATGAAAAATTTGAAAAATCTGAAATGGGCAAGTCTCTTGCTAATGGTGTGCATTGCCATCTTCAATGTAAGTTGCGGTGATAACAACGAAGAACCCACGCCGCCGACCGGTAAAACACTGGATTTGGGCGACGGCTCCGATGCTTACGAAATCACTTCGGACATGACTTTGGAATATCCGAACATTTACAATCTGCGTGGATTCGTTTACGTTCCCGCCGGTAAAACATTGACCGTCGAACCGGGCGTTATCATCAAAGGCGACAAAGCGACAAAAGCAACTTTGATTGTCGAGCGCGGTGGAAAAATCATGGCCAAGGGGACCAAAGAACGTCCTATCGTTTTCACATCCTCGCAAGCGCCCGGTAGCCGCAATCCCGGCGATTGGGGTGGCCTCATCCTTTTGGGAAAAGCGCCTAACAACATGGGCGAACAAACCATCGAAGGCGGCGTGCGCTCCAAACACGGCGGAACCGACGCCAACGACAACTCCGGCGCATTGAGCTACGTGCGCGTCGAATTTGCCGGAATCGAATATTCGACCGACAATGAAATCAACGGCATTACCTTCGGTTCGGTCGGCGCCGCTACGCAACTCGACCACATTCAGGTATCCTACTCCGGCGACGACTCCTTCGAATGGTTCGGCGGAACGGTTAATGCCAAAAATCTGGTTGCTTTCCGCGGTTGGGACGACGATTTCGATACCGACAACGGTTTCAGCGGAAAAATACAATACGCATTGGGCTTGCGCGACCCGAAAACAGCTGATAAATCGGCTTCCAATGGTTTTGAGTCGGACAACAATGCTGCCGGTTCCGATGGACAACCGTTTACCAAGGC
>JAISWY010000417.1 GCA_031270925.1 Candidatus Symbiothrix sp. | reverse complement strand
GTTTTCGAGAAAAGCATCAACCGTCAGCGAAAAGTGTTTGAGAAACGTCAGGTCGATTCCCACATTGCTTTTGTAGGCTTTTTCATAAGTCAGTCCATAACTCGGATAGCGGTTTTCTTTCATACCGGACGAACCGGTTTCGCTTGCTTGAAAATAATATCCGCTTCCGCTTCCGAAAGTTTGACGATACATATTGGATTCGGGGCGATAGTCGCGTCCGGAAACACCCCACGAGGCACGCAATTTAAGGAAATCAATCGCGCTGTTTCCTTTCAGGAAATCTTCTTCGGAAACAAGCCATGCACCCGAAACGGCGGGCAGAATGCCCCATTTGTTATCGGGCGGCAATTGATTGGAACCGCTGAGCGACAAAACGCCGTCGATAAAATAACGATTCAAATAGCCGTAATGAGCCGACAAGCCGAAGTTCATCCGGTTGGTGGTATTGTTCTGTCCTGTGCCGGTATAACTGTCTAAGGAGTAAACGAAAGCGGCGTCTAATTTATGTTTGCCCCACACCTGATTGTAGTAGGCGCTTGCTTCGAGGTTGAAACGCCGCCATTGCGAATTTAATCCGTGTGAAAAAGTATTTGCTTCGTCTTTCCCGCCTTTGGTAACTTGCGTAAATGCAGGCAAGCCATCGGCGCCATACTCAACGTTAGTCCTTTCGTAGGCGTAATTGCGGGTGGTAACATCGTTGAGTTCGGCGTAGTTGTCGTAACCGATTTTTGCACCGAGCGACAAGCCTTTGACAAAAATATCGAGGCGTTGGCGTAATTCGGCGTCGGACGAGAGCGATCGCGAATGATAAACGGTATTTCCTTTTGCGGCGGCAAGTGCATACGGATTGTCGGTCCAAATATCGCTGCTTCCCCACGCTCCCGATTCGGTTTTAATGGGGAAAGCGGCGGCAGGAACGTTGTATATGCTGCCTGTAATGTCGGAATATCCCGAACCCGGAACGTTTTTCTCGGCTAAAATTCCATTCATCCGCACAACGAAATTCGTAGTAGGTGTAATGTCAATATCCAGATTGACGCGGGCGTTCATTTTCGAGTATAAAATTTGTGTTTTGTACTCGTCGGAAATGCTCGTTGGTTGCATAAATCCGCTGTTGTTGAGCAAATTCAGACTTCCATAGTAACGCGCTTTTGACCCTCCGCCGCGTATCGAAACGTTGTACTGATTGCTCGCGCCGGAGTTCCCATACAGTTCGTCCACCCAGTTTACATTCGGATAAAGATAAGGACTGTCGCCCAGTCGGAAACGTTCAAGCGCATAATCGTTGTACATAGGCGTTCCGCCGTCCAGAGCTTGTGCTTCGTTCATTCCGAGCGCGTAAGTATAGGCATCTACCATTTGCGGCAGACCCACCGGCGAGGTAAAAGCATGATCGTAAGAGGCGGTAATTTCGGTTTTATTGAAAATTCCTTTTTTTGTATTCACCAAAATCACGCCGTTGATGCCTTTGTAGCCGTAAATAGCCGTTGATGCCGCATCTTTCAATACTTGAATATTTTCGACGTCTTCTTTTATAATGCTGCTCAACGGGCGTTCAAAGCCATCTACCAGCACGAGGACGTTGCTGTTGTCGCTCAATCCGCCTTGTCCACGAATCACGAACGTAGGGTCGTTGTTCCATTCCGTTCCGCCGTTTTGCAGTACGGTTAGTCCGGGAGCCAGCCCATAGAGCGTGTTTGCCAAATTGATAGCCGAACTTTTCATTATTTTTTCGTTGCCGACAGTCGAAACGGCAGCCGTCGATTCGATTTCCGGCAGAAAAAAGTTTTTGCCGCTGCTTATCAGGCGGTCGTCGCCGGAAATTACGATGTTCATTACCGTATCCGTAAGCTGAACCACTTTTTGCTTGCGGTCGAAAGTATTTATCAGCAAGCGGTCGCCCACATTAGCCTGAATTGTCAGTTCGCCTTTTTCCGAAGAAATATCAACGTCTTTCGTTGAGTTCAGAATTTTTGCGCCGGCGCCGGCTATCGGATTGCCCTGCTCATTGGTCAGTCGAGCTGTAATCGTTTGTCCATTGGCAACAGATAATTGCCCATTGACAATCAACGCTATAATTATATATCTAATGTATTTCATCTTTTAATTCTTCCTTTTTAACATGCTTATCCGTAATTCTATCCAAACCTTCGCTTTTGCCCTCGAAGGGTATAGTCATTAGGATAGGATAAGGTCCTACACTATTGATTATCGGGCTTTCAGCCCTTTGGCTATGTTTACGGATAATCATAATTTTTAATTGTAATTACCACCCCGGATTTTGCGTTAAGCCATAAGCTTTCCTTACTTCATCGATCGGGAAAGCCGACAAGTACCATTTCGGGTCGAAATTGACCACCCCTTCGTCGGTATCCTGAATGTAGCGTTTTTTCAGCGCAACTTTTTCGTAAGAATAGCCTATCGGTTGATTGTATTCATCCAGTATCCGGCGGATGAGCAAGCCGTGCAAGCGTTTGCGGAAATCGGCTTGGCATTTCCATCGTATCATATCGAAGAAGCGGACTTCTTCAAAACCAAATTCGCAAGCACGTTCGCGCAACACTTCCTCGCGAAAAGATTCTTTTGTCCAAACTTTAGCAGGATTTGCGTCTTTCAGTCCTTTGAGTCCGACGCGGGCGCGAATGTCATCAACATACGGAAAGGCGTCGTCCGTTCTGCCGACTTCGTTCAATGCTTCGGCATAACTCAAATAAATTTCGGCAAGGCGCAAATATGCCCAGTGTATATTATTTTGAGTTACCAGACCACCCGAACTTGTAGAGCCGAGATTCCATTTGAAATTTCCTATTCCGGTACAGAAATTTCCTGTGCCGTTGCCGCTGCCTACGTCTGTCGTGTTACCGTCTAAGTAACCCAATTCATACGAGCCGCGTTCCGAGCCTCCAATGTAGCACTGTGCTGTGCGGCTGCGGTAGGTCATTCCGTTTACTACGCATGTTTCGTACAGGCGAGGGTCGCGATTCACAAAGGGGTCGGGCAAAAGCGGTTGTCCTTCCGTATAATTGTCCCACACCGAATTGTCGAAGGGCGTACCGTCGGCCATCGGAAACATATCGGTATATTCCAAAGTAGCGTTGGTTATTCCGTAGGCGTGATGCTGATAAAAGACGTAATCCCACTGGGAGAAACTTCCGCCGTTTTGTCGCACGCGGGTCGAAATCAGCGATTCGCCGCCGGCGCCCGCCCGCAGAAAATAGGCATTGCGGAAAGCCGTTTGGGGGGCGGAGCTTTCGGTAAGCGCCGGAGCGCCTTCTTCTGCTTGACGCCGGAAAAATAATTCGCAGGCATCCACCACGTCTTGCCACATCGAAACATCATAACCGCCTGTCCAGACGTGATGCTTGTCGATAGATTCGTATGACAATTTTGTATAATACGGTTCGTTATCATTAAAAAGCGGACTTGCGGCAAAGAGCAAAACTCTGATTTTCAGTCCCAAAGCCGCCGCTCCTGTGAAGCGTCCGTCCCAAGTTGAAACTTCGGACACAGGCAATACCCAAGGCAGGGCGTTGTAAGCGGAATCGCACAAATCGGCGATAAATTTCGCCGTTTCTTTTACCGTTTTGCGTTCAATCCGCACTTCTTCGGTCGGATCGTAGGCTCTATCCACACAGCACAAGCCGCCGAAATGCCGGAACATGTCTGCGTGCAGGCAGGCGACTACCATTTTTGCCTCCGCTTTGGCGCGGGCTTTGGCCGCTGCGCCCGTTTCAGAACCCGAATAGAGCGATCGCCAATTGTTGTCGTCGTCCGGCACTTTATCTATATTTTCGATGAAAACCCAGGCCCGGCGAATACCCACCCATTGACCTTCGGCTGAGTTAGGATCGTTGCTACTGGACGTTCCGTACCAGTATTTGGAAT
>JAISWY010000404.1 GCA_031270925.1 Candidatus Symbiothrix sp. | reverse complement strand
GAATGAATCGTTCATCACCGCGAATGAATCGTTCATCACCGCGAATGAATCGTTCATCACCGCGAATGAATCGTTCATCACCGCGAATGAATCGTTCATCACCGCGAATGAATCGTTCATCACCGCGAATGAATCGGAAGTTTGTTTGCCGCTAGCGGCGAAAACAAGCGCTATACCGATAATGAGATTTCTGTATTTCATATTTTACTTTCAATTATTTTCCTATTTTCAACCAATTCAGGCACAAAGCGCCTTGTTTCAATTTCACGCGCAAGGTGTGTTTGCCGGGAGCGGGATGAATTTGTACAAAATCATTTCCCCAAATATCATTCTCACCGGTGGCTGTTAAAGTATAAGTGGTTTCCGGAACATTATCGAAATAAATTTCCAAGCTTGTATTGATGAAAGTCGCATAACGAAAATGCAGTTTCAAATCGTCTTTACTTTCAATCTCCACTTGATATTCAAGCCACTGACCGGCGAAGAAATTATATACTTCCAAGGTTTCGCCGACTCCATCGGTAGTCGAGCGAAGGGCCGGACCATCCGTCCAATCCCTGTTTACGCCTTCGGCTATACATATCGAACTGTAATGTTCGGCTTCGATCAGCAATTCTTCCTTGTGCCAAACGGTTTTATCCTGAGTGGAGATTTGGGCGAAAATTTTTCCCAGCGGCGTTAATTCAATCGGCGACAGTTTCGTAAGCAAATACATATACGGAAAATCTTCCACCCTTTTATCGCCTTTGGGAATAAACCATGCATAACGGAAAACGGCGGGGTCGCTTTCCATATAATTAATGATGTCGGACATGTATTTCATTTGGCCTTCGAGCTTGAAACTATTGGCGTTCAGGCCGTCCCAAGCACAAAATTCGGTCATCCAAATCGGCTTGTTGTACTTTTTGAATCGATCGATGTACGATTTTGTCGCTCCTGCATTCGGCATATAACAATGAATGGAAATGCCGTCGATCTCGCTTAAAGGAATCAAGGTGAAAAATTCGTCCAACCATTTGATCGGATCGCTGTAACCCGATAATGTACCATAATTCATGGCGGGAGAAATGATTTTCAAACCTAATTCCTGTGCTATGGCCTTGACTTCCGGCCATTTGGCGGCTGCCTGTGCGGGAGTCATATTCGCTTGATCTGTCAGATTCGGTTCGTTGAAAGCCAACAAGTAGCGGCAATCCGGATGACTCGCCTTGTATGTGCGTAATTTATTGGCATCCACCGCATTCCAAGCCATAGGACAAAAATCCAATCCGAACTCGTTGAAAACGCCGTTCACAACGGTAGAATGATCGTGTCCCCAATTATACGACCACGAAATAGCATCGCCCAAGGCGCGTACATCATCCACATTGGTAAAATTAAACGAAACGCCGCGCTTTTTACTTTTAACTTGCATGGAAGTGGCTTCTTTTTCGGGAACGGTTACAAGGCATTGCGTCGAATATTTGCCCATACTTACCGTAATCGTTGCTTTACCGGCAGCTACCGCAGTAACTTCTCCGATAAAAACGGTGGCTACCTTTTCGTTCGACGAAGTCCACTCTGCCGTTACGTCGATGGAAGGTATCGAAACAATTTGCAACTTTTCCTTTTCTCCTGCACGCAAAGTCATTTCCGATTTATTCAGTTTTAATTCCTGTTCGACAAGATCCGTCCCGCCGTTGCACGAAAAGAAAGCCGTGCCGATTAGAAATATTGCAATAATTTGTTTCATGATTTTTTTTATTTTTCTACCTGATAAACTCTTACATAATCCACTTTCATTTGTACGGGGAAAATCGAATCATCAATATTCGGACCTCCCCAATTCCCTCCGATCGCCAAGTTCAGGATAAAATAGAACGGCGCTTTGAACGGCCAATCCGTCGCGGTGGTTTGCAAGGTTTCCTGACAAGCTCCGGTTTCCTGTCCGTCGATATAAAAACGGATTAAATCGTAGCCGGCAAATTCGTCGTCGATCCATTCCAGAGTATAGGTATGGAAGGTATTTTCCGCATCGTTGCGATACAGCCGTTTACTCCAGTTTTTACCGTTCGTCCCATTCTGATTTTTCGTATGAAGCGCATGGGAAAGCATGGTCGGTTCTTTGCCTACATGTTCCATAATGTCGATTTCGCCACAGGAAGGCCAACCGCCGTAACCCAGCATCCAAAAAGCCGGCCAGGTGCCTGTGCCGCCCGGAATACTCAATCGCGCTTCCATTTTGCCGTAAGTAAAATCCTGCTTGTTTTTGGTGGTAATGCGGGCTGAGGTATATTTACTTCCCTCGTAATCTTCCTTTTGCGCTTCGATAATCAGATAACCGTTTTCGACGCGGATATTTTCCTGACGATTGGTATAATATTGCTTTTCGTCGTTGCCCCAACCCCAATTACCGGTGCCGATTTCGTAATTCCAATTATGGGTATTCAAGGCCGAACCGTCAAATTCATCCGACCAGACCATGGTGTAGGAACGTTCGGGAACCGTTACGGTACATTGCGCCGAATATTTGCCCATCGTTACCGTGATGACGGCCGTTCCGGACGATTCGGCGGTTACAATCCCCAAAAAAACGGAAGCTACGGCTCTATCGGAAGTCGTCCAAACGGCGGCTTCGTCGGAAGGTGGCGCTGATACAACTTTCAATGTTTCCTTTTCGCCGATACGGATGGTTATTTCCGATTTATTGAGTTTCAATTCTGCCGTTGTCGGCTCGCCCCCCGCACCATCGCAAGAGGCGAAAACCAACACTACGGTAAGAATGATGGCAAATAGCTGTTTCATCCTTTAATTTCTGTTATTTTTTAGGTTTATAGAAGAATACGGCATCGTATTCCAAAGTGGTTCCCGCTACGCCGCCGGCAAGATAAGCAAACACGTTTTTATCTTGGAAAGCATCGCGATAGAATACGCCTTTGCCATTGAAAGCGCTTAACGGAAATTCTACTTCATGCCATTCGCCGTCGCGTGCAAAATCGGCGTCGGGTTGATACGATTTGCCGTTATCTTCAAAAGAGGCAGCGCCAATCACAAATTTCGCTTCCGCAGCCGCATCGTTGAAAGTGAACATAAACGATTTGTTATGCGTGGCTTTCAAAGCGATATGGAATACATAATCGTTTACATTGGTAAACAAATCGGTCATGTCGATCGTTCCGAAGCCTGTTGCAATGGCATAGCCGCCGCCCGACCATCCCAAGGTGCCGGCCATGAGGCTGATCCATCCTTCGGGTTGTCCGTAGCAATTCAAACCGGAAGGAGCTGGGCCGGGAAGAAACGAATCGCCTGACTCCGGCCAAATGTAATTCCATTTGTTTACATCATCGGGACTTAAATCCAAAATGATTTTTCCGGCAATAGATGCTCTTGCGCTTTCGCCCAATTGGAGAAGGTAATAATTGCTGCCTTGCAAGGACGGATACTTGGATATATCAACCGCTTTCGGCGTAACCGTTACTTCACAAGCATCGCTGAAAGCTCCACTTTGAGCTGCGATTGTAACTTTCCCGGCGCTGATACCGGTTACAACACCGTTATTAACAGAAGCAATCTCCGAATTGGACGTACTCCAAATAATGGTTCCGGTGGCTCCTTCGGGTTGCAAAGTAGCTTTCAAGACAACGGTAGATTCTACTTCGATGCTTGCCGTTTTTTGGTCCAAAGTAATTCCGGTTGCTGTAACGCTTTCCTTTTCTTCTGAATCCTCTCCGCACGACCAAGTTACTGCTGCAATAACCAAAGTCATTGCCAAATACAAAAATGATTTCGTTCTCATTGTAATTAAATTTAAATTTGTTTATAAAAAAAAGATTTGATAATATCGCTTTTAATAATGGGGATTTTGCTCCATCGGATTCAATTCGCGCTCCTGACTTGGAATCGGGAATAATTCGTGCTTTCCGGCAACAAACTCTGCGATATGCTGTTGCACGTCGGACGTTTCTTGCGCTTTATAAGCATCCATGGTTGCTTTTGCAATTCCCCAACGGCAGAGGTCGAACCAGCGATGGCCTTCCATTCCCAATTCTACGCGGCGCTCGTGCCGGATAGCTTTCCGAAGATCATCTTTATTTCCATCGGTATAATTTCCGTAAGGGAAATCGGGTAAAATCGTTGTGTTATTTCCACGTGCGCGAGCGCGAACTTGATTCAAGGCTGCTTTTGCATCGTCGAAGTGATTGGTTTCGCAACAGGCTTCGGCGTACATCAGCAAGACATCGGCGTAGCGAATCAGTTTGTTATTCAACGCTCCACGACTTTGATGCGACAGTTTCGTGTAATCACGAGCCGCTTTCAAATACATACCGGATTTGCGGTTCAAATAACGGTTGCCCAAATAAATTTCGGTTTCCGGTTTTTCAATTTCCGCATCGGTGGGATTGAGGATGGTAACATCGCGGCGCGGGTCGCCCGATTCGTATTCGTTGTACAAATTCTGCGTCGGTTTATTGAATCCCCAACCGCCGCCTAAAATCGACGAGCGGGAACGGGTAAGGACGACCGTAAATGAACCGCGGGTAAAACCGTTGCCGCCAATGCCGCCACTTCCTCCGTAATCGCTGGTCGGATCGTCCACATATTGGATTTCAAATACCGATTCCGAACCGTTTTCCCCGGCAACCGGCGCCAAATCTTCCTTGCCATTGTACAAAAACAAATCGGCGTAATCGGCTTGCAAACCGTATTCCGTCGAACGGAGAATCGAATCGCCCCAACTTTTCGCACTTTCGTAATCGTGCGTATAAAGATATGTTTTCAGCAGCATGGCTTGTGCCGAACCTTTGGTTGCCCGTCCCAAATCCTCGCTTTCATATTCCGATTTTTCCCACAAGCGCTGATTCGCGTCTTTCAAATCGTTGATAATAAATGAATAAATATCATTGGCGGAAGCGCGTGGCTGTTGCCATTTTTCGGCCGATTCGATCACGAAATCCACCCAGGGAACACCGCCGAACACGCGCACCAGACGGAAATAATACATTGCCCGCAAGAACCGCAATTCGCCGAGTAAACGACTTTGCAATTCGAGAGTTAAAATGCTGTCGTTCGACATCTTAGGAATTTCTTCCAAAGCCAAATTGCAGCGATTGATTCCCTGATATTGCGCACGATAAAAATCCAACAGCAAACCGTTATTGTCGGTGGTTTTGAAATTTTCCATCGCGTAAGCATCGGCCATATCGCTTGTGTTTTGGCCGCCTTTCAATGCGTCGTCGGAAACCACATCGCCGATAAACCATTCGCTGTAATAAGTATAATTGTATTCCCATTGCAAGGGTACATAAGCCGCATTGGTTGCATAAACGGCGGCCATCGATGTGGAGAAAAATTCGCTCCTCGAAGTAGAGGCGGGCGGATTTTCGGTCAACCAATCGGTACACGAACTTGTCAGCAAGGCCAACAAAACCATCCATGAGGTTATATGTTTCATCGTTTTCATTTTTTGCTATTATTATATGTATTAAAAATCCAAATTCACACCAAACATCACTGTCCGCGATTGCGGATAATTGCCGTAATCTACTCCGCCGCCGATTTCCGGATC
>JAISWY010000331.1 GCA_031270925.1 Candidatus Symbiothrix sp. | reverse complement strand
CTGCGACACGAAGCGATGAGCCATTACCGTTTTGAAGTTCCATTCAGAATACTCAATGGAAACGGCGACTACATGGCCGCCTACGCTTATTATGAAGATGAAAATAATTACTTAAAAATTAAGGTAAATCGCGATAACAAAACATGGGAATACGAAATCTTCAAAAACGGCGTTTCCGATAAGCAGGTTTTTGCCTTACCCGCTTCGTTTGAATTTTTAGACAGCCATACCTTAGTAACTTCCTACGAAGAACCCTGGCATACTTTAACGGTTTATAAAAACCACGGAAACTTCAAAGTGGAACTGGATTATTTCAATCTTACCATTAATGGCCAAATTCAAACCGATTTTAGCGGTAGCGGTCGATTGGGATTGGTCGCATCGTCCCGCAATGTTGCTTTCGACGCTATTCAATACACCAATGGTTGGGACGAATGGGACGGGAACATCGCCGGCTGGGAAACGAAATCCGGCGATTGGCAAACGAATGAATCCGGTTTGAAACAAACACAAAATCAAGGAAAAGCCCTTGCTATCAAAGGAGATAAAAACAGAGATTACGAGTTTTCCGTCTGTTTGAAAAACGATAATATTCTTTCATCGGGAAAAGCCGGTTTTTATCCCTTGTATGTCGATGAAAACAATTACGTGGAAGTCGGCGTCAATTATGCAACCGGAAAATTAGAGGTAATCAAAAACGACAACGGACAAATTGAAACACAATCTTTGCCGTTAAGCGCGAATATCTCGCGGCAATACACTTTCCAATCGCATCCGACAACTTCTTATCGTTATGACTTCCGTTCGGAAACAGAAGTTTCAGGAGTGAATATTCTTTGGTTCGAAGGTAATTATCCCTATCTCAGCCAAACTTTCGATTTGCCGGACGATGTTAAATTTTACGCTTTACAAAACGAACAATGGACGGCGTTGAACGCAAATTTAGAAGGAGAGTTGCGATTCGTTTATTTGAATACATTTACTTTCGATAAAGTTCGAACAAAAGCCATTAAAATGGAAGTTACACCCAAAACGGGGAAAGCCGCCCGCGCTTTTTCGGCCTATTTTAAGGAAGAATTGGCGGCAAACTACTATTTGCGCGGAAGGCGAGAAAACAACAAACTTTACATCTTTGTCAATGATTCTTTGAAAACCTCCATCGAAGGAAATTGGAGTGAGTCGAATGTCGGATTGTTTACCGATGCCGCCACTGCCGGTTTCAACGGGATGCTTTGCTATCAAACAGGGAAAGTTTCCGTTACAAAAATCAATATTCCGACATTGAGTTGCGCCGTAAACGAAACGATTCAATTATCGGCGGAAGTTTTGCCGGTCAATGCCACCAATAAGCACTTGGTATGGGAAAGCTCCAATCCCGAAATCGCAAGTATCGACACAAATAATCGCTTGACACGACACGCCGAAGGAAGTGTTACCTTAACGGCTTGGACGGCAGACGGCGGCTTAATTAAAGCCACGGCCGTATTAGAAACGGCAAACGGTTTGAACAATCCGTCTGCCGCCGGTTTCTACGTTTCTCCGAATCCGACCGATGACGAATTGCATTTTCATTCATCCGAATCCGTACGGAAAGTGGAAATTTACACGCCTGCGGGAGCGAAAATTTGCGAAAAAAAGATGGATTCTCCAATGGGAAGCTTGTCCGTCGGTTTTTTGAACAAAGGAATGTATCTGTTGAACGCTCAAACGAACAACGAAACACTAAAAGTAAAATTCATAAAAAAATAAGGGATGACGACACAGAAAACACTCTACGGCTTATTGCCGGCAATGCTTTTCCTCATTCTTTGTGAAATCTCCGCTAACAATCCATACGGCTCAACAGATACTACAGATCCTGAAACGCAAATACCGGCGACTTTAAAACCGGCTTTCGATTACTGGATGCGAGATACTTGGGTTACATTCGGTCCCGACGGCTATTATTACATGACCGGCACCACAGCCGACCCGAATCGTCCATTCGCCGGACAAACACATTGCTGGGACTGGAACGACGGATTATATCTTTTTCGCTCCAAAGATCTGCAGCAATGGGAACATCAAGGTTTGATATGGTCGATGGAAAAAGACGGCGCTTGGCAGAAGCATCCCAAAATCTTCCCAAAAGGAGAAGCACACCCCCAAAAATCGCTGAACGGCGACCCGCTGCATAACCGCTTTATGGCTGTTTGGGCGCCCGAACTGCATTACATCAAAAACCTGAAAAACTGGTTTATCGTTGCCTGCATGAACGATTCGAAAAGCGGCAAAGGCTCATTCATCCTCCGAAGCACAAGCGGAAAACCCGAAGGCCCTTATGTAAATATTAAGGATAACGAAAAGGCTCCTCTTTTCAATAATATCGACGGAAGCTTGTACGAAGACACAGACGGAACGGTTTATTTCGTCGGCCATAATCACTACATCGCACGGATGAAAGACGATATGTCGGGCTTGGCCGAACCGGTTATCCGATTGAAAGAAAAAAACTATCACCCCGAACCTTATATCGAAGGCGCTTTCATCTTCAAGCACGACAACAAGTACCATTTGGTACAAGCCATCTGGTCGCACCGCCTGCCCGACGGAACGGAAACTTATTGTCCCGAAAACG
>JAISWY010000266.1 GCA_031270925.1 Candidatus Symbiothrix sp. | reverse complement strand
ATGTATATCTGTTTCAACTCGGTTTTGAACAACTCGACCGACTCGACCGTTGGTTCTTTAACGACCGATTGTTTGCGTTCCGTAGATGAATCGACTTCCGATGACGGCAAATCCGTTTTTTCGGAAATCGTTGTTCTTTTCGTTTTCGATTGTGTAGTTGCTTGATTTTCAACTGCTTGTTTCGATGAAGAACCGGGCAGTCGGTTGTGTATGATTTTGTACACTCCCACGCCCAACATGCCGAGCAGGAAAATCGAGAAAAGAGCAATTTGTGTTTTTGTGCGATGTGTGTGGAACATATTCATGATTTATTCTGAAAATACTTCATAACTATTATTGTATAAATGATATTCGGTCATTGATTGATTGGAACGAATACCTTGCGAAACGGAAATGCCTTTGCCGGTGTTGATTCGGACGAGACTGTCGCTGTAAATCGCATTCAGCGACCAAGCGGGTTCTTTTTGCCGCCAGAACAATTCGGAAGTTTCAAACCGCAAACCGGCTAAATTTTGAATAAGAACATTCCCAAGCAATTGCCATAATTCATTTTTTTCAAAAAAATAGGCAGTATCGGCTTGGATAAATCCATTGACCTGAAACAGCGAATCGAATTTTTCGAGGTAAATGCCTTTCGGAAAATACCAGTGCGGGTTGGTGTCGTTGGAAAAAATATCCCAAACTTTGGTAACCAAACGGTAACGTGTAACGCCCGAATCGGAAATCAACGACGATATATCTTCGCCGTGAACCGTCGGCAAAGCATGTGCATCAACCGAAACGGTGGCGATTTTCTTTCCATTGCTGCAAGCGATCATTAGCCCGCAGAGCAACAAAAGGCCTATTACTGCAATTTTCGTTTGTGAAACCACGATTCGTTGAAAGTATAGCTAACCGTCAATTTGAAATAATTTTCCGACATCGATAGCGGCGATTTCTGCATCAAATGCGAATATTCGAAAGCCACATTGACGAACGAGCGGCGGTCGGTCATCGGAATTCCTAATCCGACATTAACTCCTATTTCGTTGGATTTCGAGCCGTTGGAATCGATGAAATACGAATCGGAATAAAAACCGCCGAGACGGTAACGCACCCGCCCCAAAAAGCGTTGTCCGTTTTTGTTGGGAATGTATTCCAAGCCTGCGTTGATTTTCATGCGATTCGATAGTGTATCGGTTGTGCCATAATATTGCGCATCCGCCCATTTTTGGTATTGGAAATCGGCGCCGGCCGTCAATGTATTTAAACGATTGTAAGTGAATCCGATACCGTAACTTTCGGGCATATCAAAAGGCGTGTCGTCGGAACGCTTAACCACTGTTTGCGCTTCATATTGAATGGTTTTTGCGGAAAACGGCGTTTTCGGCTTATAAACCAAGCCCACTATCAATTCGTCTTTTTTGCTGAGCGGCAGGCTGTATTGCAGACCGATTTCGTACATAAAACCGGTAGCGTGCAAAGAATCCGGCCACGACAGGATGTCCGCAGTGCTTTCTGACGGCGTGTAAACCCGATTGTGAATTTTATCGCCGAACATCCATGCGCCTTTCACACCCAGCGACAAGCGTTTTTTCCAAATTTCGTAGCCCAAATTGGCGTAAATGCGACTGAAGCCGCCCGAACCGTTGTAGCTGTCATAACCCAGCAAACTTTCTTGTTCTCCTCCATATTGGTAGCCGATGTACGACAAGGGTTCAAAACCTATTCCAATGCCAAAACTTCGGGAGACAGAAAATTGCAATGCGACATATTCCAATCCGCCCACTGTTTTTGAAGAGCGCTTGCCTTGGTCGTTGAACCAAGCCGCTTGCAGTTTCAAACCGACATCAAACATAAAAGTCATGGAATCGACGGCCGAAACTGCGGCCGGATTTACGGAATTGAGGATTTGTGGACTGCGTACTCCATAAGCGATTCCACCCATCCCTTGCAACGAAGCGGGTGCGAGATCGGCCAATTTACCGTAACCGTAACGGGTATAAGGCGACAGACTGTTGTTGTTTTGCGCAAAACCGTTCGACCAGACGGCGAAACCGAGTAGCAGGGCTGCCAAGAATTGTTTATTCATTTTATTTATTTATTTTTTCGTTGATTGTATTGAATGATTGCATTTAATCCTTTCAGCACTAAATTTTCGTCTGCAAAGATGGTGTTTTTTAATTTACTCTCAAAATAAAAAGCGTATCCGCCTGTTAAAAAAGTAAAAACCGGTTCATTTTTTTGAAATTCTTCAATGTAGGAGTTCAATTCGCGCTCGATTCCGTTCATTACGCCCGAACGGATGGCGGTTGCCGTATCGAATCCTAACAGGGGAGTTTCGCCTTCTTCTTCGATTAAAGGCAACTGGCCGGTAAATTGATGCAAAGCTTTGAAACGCAGTTCGGGACCGGGCGAGATATTGCCGCCGCGATAGATGCCCGAAGGACTGACATAATCAATCGTAATGGCTGTTCCGATGTCGATAATCAGCAAGTTACGATTAGGCTGCTGTTGCCATGCGCCGACTGCCGCCGCAATTCTGTCCATCCCCAAGGTTTCCGGGCTTTGATAATCGATTTTTAATGGAACAGGAAATTTATACGTTAATTGATAAAAAACGCAAAACGTATCATTTAAAAATTGGTTCAAATATTCATCTGTTTTTTGTACCGAAGATAAAATAACGGCGTCGGGAAGATTCCCTTCCAACCAATTGTAAAATGAATCGGGACTCCAATGCTCCCATTGCCCTGCTTTAAGCAAGTTATCTTGCTCAAATAAAGCGACTTTAACCGACGAATTTCCTTGGTCGATAACTAAATTCATTTGTTTTTTATGTTTTTTTTGCGATAAGCGGGCGTAAAATTAGTGAAAAAATTCGATTTTGCGAATATTCGCTTTATCTTTGCAGTCGATTTCGGATGAAAAAGTTAAAGAAGGGCATCGGCATTGCTTTGATTGTAACAGGTGTGTTATTCCTGTTACCGGTTGTCTTGTTGAAAATTCCATACATTCAACGCGAAATCGGACAATCGGTTTCCCAATGGCTGGAAACAAAAACCGGAACCGAAGTTACAATTCAATCCGTTGATTTTCATCCGTTGAATAAATTGATTCTGAAAAATATCAATTGGATGGATACGGCGGGCGATACTTTACTTTCGGCTAAACGCTTAGCGGTAGGTTTTGAGTTTTGGCCGATTTTCAAGAAACAATATCGTATAAATTCGGCGCAATTCAATACGTTTACACTCCATTTAAATAGAGAAACGGAAAATTCACCTTTGAATATTGAGGCGGTTATTGATGCTTTCCTGTTTTCGGATACTATTCCACTGTCGTTTGATTTGCAAATTAAAAATATTCGTTTGTTTAATGGTTCGGTATTGTATCGCG
>JAISWY010000235.1 GCA_031270925.1 Candidatus Symbiothrix sp. | reverse complement strand
AGAATACTTCGCGAAGTTTCAAACGCTTAATGAGCGGAATTTGATGCATTATCCATCCTTTTGAGTAATAAGAGGCAAAAAATGCAGCATAATTATCGGATATAAATTCCATCGAACGCATCAACATAAAACTGCCGGAACGGATGAAAAGCGATTGGTTGGTATTCGGGAAAATCAGGAGCGGGAAGGGCGCTTTGTCCCATACTTTGGCGGCACGAAGATTAGCGTCGATATAGCCAAACGACGAAAGCCAAATTCGTTTCTCGACGTTCAGTTCGGAATGATTGTACGAGAAATCGCTGCCGAAAATTCCTTTGAATCCGCTTTGATGCGATAGCGTAAAAACCGGTGCATCCTTATTCAACTGAAAGGCCGATGGTTTACTGTCGCGACCGCTGTGAATTTTTTCATCCGGTGCATAACGCAATTGCAAGCCGACGGTGGATGTGGCAAAAGCGACCAAGTCTCCTGCTGCCTGATTATCGGTGTGGCGCAGCCAGAGATTGACGGAAAAATTACTGCGCCATTCTTTGGCATAACGCAATTCTGAGCTACGGACGTATTGCATCTGTGTCTCTTCAACACCCGGCTTGAGCGAGTAAAACAGGTTATCGCTATCGTCAAACGGCGAATAGGCGCCGGGAATATATACATCATAGCGATGTGTTAGCGTAAGATTATGAACAGGCCATTCCTGTTCGTGATGTTTTCGTGGCTCAAAACTATGGCTTAGCCGCAATTGGTATTTCCATTTTTTATCTTTGAATCCGTAAGCCGTATAGCCACCCAGAAACCATTGTGGATGTAGTCGTGCGGTAGTAACGCCGCCGATACGCAAACGAAATCCTTCCAGCAGATTGGAACTGAACGTCGATCCGACCGGTCCAAAATCGAAATAGCTTTTGTACTTATCAAACCGCGTAGGGATATATCCCGAAACCAACACTTCCAAAATCTTCATAAATCCCCGATATACAGGATCGTCTTTCAATAAAACCAACACAATATCCAATTGATTTTCTTGTTCGCTCAGTGAACGCGGCCGATGTTGAAGCCAAAAAGCAGCATTTCTTTTATTAGCATCAGGCAAAACCAAGATTTTTCCCGTTATCTGCGCAATTGAATCCGGTATTTCCGGCACGGAATCGGAATAATTGAAACTTCGGAATAAATGTGCATACAAAGGGGGCTTGGCATGAGCCGAAGTACGGAAAATCGCGTAAATATCTTCTTGTCCGATTGCATGCGTTCCATCAGGCATCTTGTTGAATGATTGTACAATACACATTTTATCGACCCAATTAAGATTGATATTGCGCGAAGTAGTCATACTGATTTTTAGCAGGCCATAAGAACCATCCAAAGTAACCTGCAAGTAACCGGTAAAGCCGTAACTCTGTCTATTTACCGGCATAAACGAAAGATTGACAACCGATATTCCATCGACCACCACCGTATCCACAATTTCGTATTCGTAATACGAAAGTGCAAAAACGGACGATAGCGGACTTACAAATTTACTCTGCAAAATCGTAATATCATTATCCAAAACATTAATACTTTTGAACATCTCTTCCAGATTGGAAGTCAGCGTTCTGTTATCGTCAAACGATTCGTCCACGCCGATATGCCGTTCGGCGGTTACAATGGTTTTTTCCCAATGCGGCGATCGATGGAAATACTTATCCGAACATTTTTCACGCAACGACAAAGTCAATACCGGATTACCGGTAAATTCCGAAGCCTCGGTATGATTTCGCAAAAACGGGAACAAGCGGATAAACTGATTTTCGGTATCGTTCGAGTCGAACTCATCTAAGGCCAAAGTCAGTTTTTCATACGTTTTCGCTTTATATGCCGGACGATTTTCGATACGATTTTCATTTTTATGTGCAATAACTTGTTTCATCAATTCGACGGCCGGATTGTTTTTGCACGAATATTCGTAAGCCACAGCCACTTTATCGCTATCTTTTGTCGAAAGTTCGATGCGTTTGGTTTGGGTGTAACCGGTAAGCAAAGAAAACATTGCCGGCAACATCACGAAGAAACCAATTGTTGTCGCTCGCTTTTTCATCGAAGTGAATTAGCATAGCGCAATTGAAATTCGATTTCGGGATAATTTAATTTCAACTCCATGTTATTATTCTTATAAGTTTGCAAATTTATAAAAAATAATTTAAAAGTGCATATTTCACTCTTCATGGGTGTGCATTTCAAATTGTCGTTTTTGCTCCGAATTATTTTTAACCACAAAGGACACAAAGTTTTACACAAAGGACACTATGTCTACTTTGTGTCCCTTGTGTAAAACTTTGTGACCTTTGTGGTTAAAAATAATAGAAAACATTACCATAGCCAGACAATCAGTGCGACAATTTGAAATGCACCCCTTCATGGTTAATTCTTTTTTTGAGGCGCTGTTGTTGTAAGTACAGGGATAATAATGTAAATCAGATGTCTCGACTTCGCTCCCTTGGTCGACATCTAATTTTAATTTAGCTGCGTTGAAAAGTCAATAGCGCCTCAAAAAAAGATTTAGCCTGTAACTTGTTTATTTTTCATCCCTCAATACAAACTTTTCGTATGAAATTTGCATAATTAAATTATTTTTTATTTATCTTTGCAGCCGAAAAAGCAATAAGCACAACAAGTTGAAAGGATCAATTATAATTAACAATTTTAAAAAAAAAGAGATGAAAAAGTGTAATCTTTTATCACTGTTACTCATTATAATGGGAGCAGCAAGTGCAAACGCGCAAGTTATTATCGGTAGTTCCACAGACAACCCTCACGAGGGCGCTATCCTCGATTTGAAAAGTGCCAATCAGGGCTTGCTTTTGCCTCGTGTGGATTTGGTCGATTTCGAGATTCTGACGGTTGGCGGCATAACCGAAAAAGGCTCCGATGAAACCGCTATGGGTATGACTGTTTACAACACCAATGCTTACGCCCTCGATGGCTTGGGCATTTACATTTGGAACGGGTCGAGATGGAACGGCATTAATGCAGCAGGCAAGGCAACTCTTGCTACCTGCGAGTCTGATTATTACCTTCCCGACGCAAGCAAAACCGTCGATATTCCTATTCCTGCCGGTTACAATGCGGCTAATAAACTTACATTTTTGGCATACAACTTGGGCGCCAACCCCAATATCGCCGGTCGAAACGCTACTGCCGCCCAAATCGCCAAGGCTCAAATGGCTTATTCTCCAAGCGATGTGGATGATCCCTTGACAAGCCATCAGGACATAACTGTTTATGGCGGTTTTTACCAGTGGGGACGAAAGGATAAGGAACACTCTTTGCGTTGCGATGCTACCAGTCATGTCGGCAGTTTCAAAAGCGACGGAAAATATTCCGACCTTGCCGCTGCAACTTCCGACGGCCGCTTTGTTGTTGGTTCTGGCGATTGGATTAGTTCTCCAACCGATGACCTTTGGGGTAACGGCAAGGCTTTGGCCGATCAAAGCACTTTATATACCGGTACTGAAAATGCCGGTAATCCTTGCCCCTCCGGTTTTCGCGTACCCACTCAGTACGAATGGTCTATACTTATCGGTAACGTTTCCACTAATGCTGCCAATTCATACTCTGGTGATGTTTTCAATTTTAGTATCTCTGATGTTTCATATACGAATGACCGTAATCCTAATATAGTATGGGTTCGCGTTAAAAACGGTAAAACTACTAAATCATGGAAAACCGGCACAGACGAAGGTGGCAACAATTATGCAGAAAACAGCGGTTTCGCTCTTTACGCCACAACTGCATGGAACAATTACACAACTGACGAAGATAAAGATTTGACTGCCAATAATGCTCCCGACCCTCTCATGTATCTGCCCGCTGCCGGTCTTCGGGGGGCGAGCGGCGGATTGATCGACACAGGCGCCTTCGGCAACTATTGGTGTAGCGTGATCGATGGTAGCTACGGCTGGCACATGTACTTCGATAAAGGCCTCGTGTGTGTGAACGTCCCCTATTTCACTCGCATTGTCGGGTTGAGTGTTAGGTGTTTGTCGGAATAAAAACGGAACACCTGCAAAACCCTGTGTTAAGTAGAAGCGACAGACCGCAGGTCTGTCGCTTCTACTTAACACAGGGTTTTGCAACTAAGCCAATAAAGTCGCAGTACGAATTAACCGATTTTATCAATATTCGGCTCACAAAGCGTATGCTGCCTTTGTGAGCCGAATAATAAAAATGAGCCGAATATTTATTTTTTATACCCAACCGTCTGCGTCAACACCGGCTCTTCCGTTTCGCTCAACTGCAAAGCCGTTTTCACATCCGCCTTGTCGAACCAACCGCGAACCACCGTTCCCAAACCGGCCGAAGCGCAATACAAATACACATTCTGCGAAATAAAACCGACATCGCTGGCAGCGCCTTCCGCCGAATTTTTCGTTAAATCGGCTACAAACACCAAGTTCAATGGAGCGACGGTTACAAAATCCTGTTTGCCGATGGCCGAACGGAAATCGCCTTCCGCTTTCAAAATCAGTTCGTTCGCTTTGGCGTCATAGAAGTAAACGCCTGATTTCAGGACTGCATAAATGATAAATTCCTGACGGTTGTTGGCCGAAGGAGCCGTCCGCTTGTCTTCGCGGTTAAAACCGTAAGCTGCCCACAATAAGTCGGATAGCGTTTGTTCGTCTAATTCCTTGTCGGAAAACTCGCGAGTGGATTGACGGTCTTTCAAAGCTTCCATCAACGGTTTGCCGCCTGTTGTTTGCGGTTGCGGCAACGAAATGTTTTGCGCCTTACAAGCCATGCACATCACGGCGCATAACGATAAAATCATGAATCTGTTCATACTCTTAATTAAATTAAAATGAGAAAGTGCAAAAATAGTAAAAAAAATCCATTAATTTTGCACTCATAATTTGAAATTTTCATGAAGCGATCTATTTTTCTTTTTCTTTTCGGATGTATGCTTTGGCCGGCAAAGGCCTTGAATGTCGATAGCTTACAAATAAGTTTGCTGACCGTATATCCCAATGCCTCGGCCGTTTATACGATTTACGGGCATACAGCGATGCGTTTGTACGATCCGGTTTCGGGCGCCGATGTGGTGCTGAATTGGGGAATGTTCAATTCACATCAACCCAATTTTCTCTATCATTTTATAAAAGGCGAAACCGATTATTATTTTGCCGCTATTCCTTTGGAAGGCTTTTTGGAAGAATATTCGTGGAAAAATGCGACCATTGCCGAAGATGTCCTGAACATTCCGAACGAAAACAAGACGGCTCTCATAGAGATGATTAATTGGAATTTGGCGCCCGAAAACGTCGAATACCGTTACAATTTTTTGTTTGATAATTGCGTAACCCGTCCCCGCGACATTATCGAGAAATTTTGCGGCGGCGTTTTGGAATATCCTGTTCTGAAAGAACCGACTACTTTTCGCCAACTGATTCATTCATGTACCGATCCTTATCCATGGATGACTTTCGGCATTGATTTGTTGATTGGCGCCGGCGCCGACTCAATTGTCGGTTTGCGTTCATCGCTTTTTCTTCCGTTGAGTTTGAAAGAGGCTTTGAATGAGTCATATACGGCAAAAAATGAAGAAAAGCAACCGGTCGTGTTGCAATCACATATAATATTGGATAGTCCAAAAGTGGAAACCGGCTCTTCGTGGAG
The DNA here is from genome assembly GCA_031270925.1 of Candidatus Symbiothrix sp. Lineage (GTDB taxonomy): Bacteria > Bacteroidota > Bacteroidia > Bacteroidales > Azobacteroidaceae > Azobacteroides. Next base: position 4,234 of record JAISWY010000235.1, on the reverse strand, counting down.
TACGCCCGCCCGTTTCGGTTGGATTATGTTCATCCACAGCGTTGTTTTAGGGTTGTGGGGCGTGTGGCGCAGAAAACGGATGAATTTCTTCTTTGCGCCTTGGTTCCTGATTGCCGGCTTGGGCGGTTGTATTGTGGCGTTTATCACTTTATTTTCGGAACATCCCGCCACTTCGCCCAATTGGAATTTATTGTGGCTTCATCCGCTTCATTTATTGGCGTTTATCGGTTATTGGTTCAAAAAACCGCATGGTATTTTTGGGTATTATCATTGGATCAATGCGATTGTTTTGATACTCGCGCTGGCCGCTTGGAAATGGCTTCCACAAATCTTGAATCCGGCGGATATACCTTATATATTGCTGCTGGCGACGGCTTCGGCTTGTTGGATTTGGCTTACAAAAAAACAGCGGGCTTGATTTGCGAGTAATATCCACCAAGCCCGTCATTAATAAAAATTAACAAACATAGGATTATTTCTTCGTTCCACCCGAATTAACGTCCTTGATAATTTGTAGCGATTTTTCAAAAGCTTTCACTTGTGCCGGTGTGAATTTGTCTTTCACTTTTTCAACATCCGCAATTTTTTGTCGGTATTGACCGGCTAATTGCGTGTATTTTACCGGGTTTTTAGCGATGTTGTTATACGCTTCGGCGTATTCTTTCGCAAAAGCTTGGAAAGCTTTCAGGGCGTCTGCCGGTTTAATTTCCGGTTCGGCGGCGGGCGTTTCGACTGCGGCTTGTACTTCCGCTTTCACTTCTTCAACTGCTTCTGTTGCAGTTGTTTCTACTTTTTCTTCTGCTTTTTTCGCTTGTTGGCAAGCGGTAAATGCCGTCATTATTCCGGCGGCAAAAAGAATCGTTGCAATTTTTTTCATTTTGCTTGTGTATTATGTGAGTAATAAATTTAACGTTTGCAAAATTAGATAAAAATAATGAGATTAAAAAGCGGAAGGTGTGGAATTTCTCAAACCCAACAATACGCAATGCTATGCTTGGGACACCGCCGGTCGCCGGTTGAATAGTGGCGCTGGTAATGGGTATTTCTTCGCCAACAATGATTTTTTATTCGATCTTAATTTTAAAACAAACCGGATTCCGGTCGGCAGAGTGGAGCGCGAAAATGTAAAGTCCTTGTTCCAAATCGGATACGTTGATTGCTTTTCCGGCAAGCCTTCCTTTTTTTTGTGAAATTCCCGCAACGGTATATAGTTCGTAATTTCCGTAAACAATCGATTCGGATGCGATAACGATTTGTTTTTCCTCCGGATAATAATACGTTTTTATTGCCGTGTTGTCGGATATTTCGTCAATGGAAACATTAGCGTTTACAACCGTTAAGCGAGCTTTGGCTGTGAAATTTCCATCCACGGTGGTTGCCGTAAGCAGGGTAGTGCCTTCTTTCAGGCCATACACAAACCCGCGCAGATCAATGCTTACCAGTTCGGGATCGTCAACCGACCACATCACGCTTTTTGTGCTTGCGTTTGCAGGTGTAACGGTGGAGCTTATTCGCGCCGCGGATCCCACTTTCACTTCAATTTTACTCACCGGCATGGTAACACCGGTTACAGGAACATCCGCAACCGGCATCGTAAATCCATTGCCGTACAAAGCCTCCCGCAAAGCGTTTAGCAACGAGAAGCGACCTTGTGCGTCCTGACTTAATTCCCAAATCATCACACCGCCGTAATTTTTCGACAATACGGCTATATCGGCGATGTCTTGCATGTTATGGTAAGTGCAATTATTGATACTGCTGACTTTCCAAGCATCGGGATTTTCGGCCAAAATATCTTTATAAGCGGCATATTGACCGTTTTTATAACCGTAGAACGGAAGGCCTAAAACCAACTCGTCTTTCGGAATACCTTTATTTAAGAAATAATTGATGCGACCTTGGTAATTATTCGCTTTTAAATCGTATTCCATGATGGTAACGAAATCGAAATAAGTAAAGGTTTTATTCGTAATTTTATCGGCATACCATTGTCCGACAGCCGTTGTGAGCAGTAGATTTTCGGCGGTACAGCGGGTGCGCAGTTCTGCAACCCAGGCCTCATAAGCCGCGCCCCAGAACGATTCGGCCGCTTCGCCTTCCACATCCAAATCAATGCCGTCGAAAGCGTATTTTTTTGCATAATTGATGATTTTCTCGCAAAACATCGCCCGCTTATCTTCTTGAATCAAAGCCGGATAATTGCTTGAATAACCGGCTCCACCCAATGAAGCCATCACTTTAACACCCTTGTCGTGAGCTTTTTTGATGATGGCGTTCAACGTGTTATCGTTCAAGCCTGCGCTTAAATCTCCGGCCGTATTTGGGTTGCAAAACGCTATATTTAAGTGAGTTAGCGCCGAATAATCGAGCGTGGTGTAACAACTATACGCCCAATTGGGAATGTAGCCGATGGAGCGGTGTCCTGTTTTTGTTTCAATTTTCAATTTTCGAGCCAATGCCTCCAAAAAATAATAATCGGCATAGTTTATCGGCACATCAATCTCGTCGCCGGAAGGATGATTTCCGGTAGAATGTAACAGCAAAAAACCGTAATTCGCTTTTTCGGGCGAACGATAGTCTCGGATAATGTTGTCCATCCATTGATTTGCTTTTTCCAAATAATATTCGTGCATTTCGGGAAGATATTGACTCAATTCGTATAAAGCCGACATCACGATACAGGCGGCCGACACATCGCGCGGTGCATTGGGAATGGCCGGATCGTTGAAATCCCAATACGGAACGCCGTCGTCCGGCAAATTCGGATGGTGCAGGATGAAATCCGCAATCCCTTTAGCCTGCTGCAGATACAGCGAATTGGCCGTGTATCGGTAAGCCATTGTGAAGCCGTATAATCCCCAAGCCTGTCCACGCGCCCAAGCCGACTCGTCGGCATAGCCTTGAAAAGTTTGCTTGCGATTTACCTTGCCGTTTTCGGGATTATAATCGACCACGTGATAGGAGGAATAATCGTTGCGATAATGATTTTTCAAGGTCGTCATCGCGTGAATATCGGCGATGTGATGATAAATCGAATCGCCGGTCAGCAAAGTAGCGGAAAACAGCAATTCGAGGTTCATCATATTATCCACAATCACAGGGAATTGCCATGTTTCGCGGTTCCAATCCCATGAGCGAATCGAGCCGGTAACGGGATTAAAACGCTTTGTCAAGGTTTTCGCCGCCTGAATCAAAACCGCTTGATATTCGGCGTTTTGCGTCAGACGAAAACCATTTCCGAACGAGCAATTCAGTTTAAAACCAATGTCGTGCGAAGAAGTGTCGAATTGTTCATTTTCGATGCGACGGCAATATCTGTCTGCCGCCTGCGCGTATTTTTCGTCGCCGGTCAATTCATATAAATACCACAACGAACCGGGATAAAAGCCCGCACACCAATCGCGCATCCCAATCATCCGCAACGAGCCGTCGCGATTCACGGAACATGGTTCTACCCATCCCAGGCTGGGATTTTGTTGCAACACACTATCGGCGTACAACAAAGAATAGTCCATTTGTCGCACGGCAAAACGAATCGCTTCGTTTGCGCCGGTTTGGGCGAATATCCCCACCGGCAGCAAACAAAGCGATAAAAATATTTTCCTGAACATCAACGAATTACAATTTTATGTAGGGATTGCAATCCTTGATTATCGGTCAATTGCAGCACATACAAACCTTTGGCCAAGAAAGAAACGTTCACGGCATCGGTTTGTGTTTCCGAGATTACGGTTTGCCCTTGCAACGAATACAGTTTCACGGCGCTTACCGCTTCCGGGAAACGAATAGCGTTGTTTGTTTGAAGGAACGAAAGGCGATTCGGCGATTCGATGCCGGTAATCGATGTTACCGTAACACTTGCTTGTCCCGATTGGCTGACGCCGTCGGCTTCGGCTGTAACCGTAAGAGTGTAGATTCCTGCAACCAAACCTTTCACATAATAAGTTCCTTCACGGTTTTCAATCAAAAGACCTACTGCCGGGTCGGATGTAACTTCGGTAATCGTGGCTGCTATCGGTTCGCCGGATTGGTTGGTAAAAGTTGTTGTTACGGCAACTTCTTGATTTACTTCTATATTAATGTCTTCTACGGAAACGGTGGTCAGAGTGGCTACTTCTTCCAAAACAACATTGTCGATAGAAGTATTGAAATAACCTTCTGCACCTGCGCCGCAACCCCATTTGATTCCGAAATAATACACACCGTCAGTTTCGGGAATTACAGTTTGAGAAAA
>JAISWY010000232.1 GCA_031270925.1 Candidatus Symbiothrix sp. | reverse complement strand
CTATCGAACAACCATCGGAACAACAGTTGATTTGTAGTTATTTATCGAAACACGAAGACCAAGGTTTTCCCGGCAATTTAGATTGTACGATAACATACACTTTGACCGACGAAAACTGCTTGCAAATTGATTATCAAGCGACTACCGATCGGGCAACAGTTATTAATGTATCGAATCATGCCTATTTCAATCTTTCCGGTTCGGACGATAATGTTTTCGACAACCACCAATTGTATATTGATGCGGCAAAATACACGCCCACACACGAAGATTTGATTCCGACCGGCGAAATCGCTCCGGTTACAGACGTTTTGGATATGACTCAACCGAGAAATATTGACGCCGATTTCCAATACGATTTGAATTATGTTTTGAATCATCCGGGCGATATTCACAATGTAGCCGTCAAATTGCAATCTCCGGAAAACGGCATTTGTATGGAAATCTACACCACCGAGCCGGGAATGCAGTTTTACAACGATAAAAAACGTCCTGCATTTGTGTTGGAACCTCAGCATTTTCCCGATTCGCCCAATCAGCCGAAATTTCCGACCACCGTTTTACGTCCCGATTCGACATTCCATAGTCAAACAATTTATAAATTTAGTGTAATATAATATCAATGAGAAACGTATTTGTTTTGCTGTTTCTGTCTATCGGTATAGTTGGCGGCAATGCACAAAAAAACTTCTTTTGGAAGAAAAAGAAGCCGGAAGTGAAGCGGGAAGTTGTAGCGCCGAAACCTTCTGCATCAACCAATACAAAGGCCTACAAAGATGTAATTACTAAAGAGGCGATTACGCGAACGGGCTTTTTCACGGTGCATCATGTAAAGGATAAGTATTATTTTGAATTGCCCGATTCGATTTTTGACCGTGAACTTTTGGTCGTAAATCGCATTTCCAAAGCTCCGGCCAATCACAACAAACAGTTGACGGGTTATGCGGTCGATCATATCGGCGAAAATGTGATTCGATTTGAAAAGGGCGCCGCCGACAAACTGTATATACGGACGATTTCTTATATCGAAGAATCCAATGATACGACTAATATGTATCTGTCTGTTAAAAACTCTAATATACAGCCGATTATAGCGTCTTTTCCGGTCGTAACATTTAATAATGATACGGTTAGTAAGACCAAAAATGCGGTAATCGATGTAACAAGTTTTATCAATTCGGATAATCCCGACTTTTCTTTCTCTACGCAAAGGAAGAAAAGGATGGGTCTCGGCAATTTTTTCAACGATCGGTCGTATATCGATACCATCAAAGTTTATCCGTTGAATATAGAGATAAAAACGGTAAAAACTTACGCACAGGTTGTTCCGCCGACCTATCCTCCGGCTATTGCTGCCAATTATCCTACAAGCCCCATCACTTATGAGTTAAATTCGTCGATGATTTTGCTTCCCAAGACACCGATGAAAGCTCGCTTGTTCGATCCGCGCGTAGCTTATTTTGCAGTCGGTTATACGGATTTCGATTCCAATTCACAGGGAATCGAGTATAAGGCGAAAATCACACGCTGGCGTCTCGAACCCAAACCCGAAGATTTGGAAAAATATCAGGCGGGCGAATTGGTCGAACCTGTAAAACCGATTGTCATTTACATCGACCCTGCAACGCCCAAAAAATGGGTTCCTTACCTGATGGCGGGCGTCAACGATTGGCAAAAAGCCTTTGAAAAAGCCGGTTTCAAAAATGCGATTATCGGAAAAGAAGCGCCGGACGACCCGGAATGGAGTATCGAAGATGCTCGCCACTCGGCCATTGTTTATAAGGCTTCGGATATTCCGAACGCAAGCGGTCCGCATATACACGACCCGCGGAGCGGCGAAATCCTCGAAACGCATATCAACTGGTATCACAATGTAATGGATTTGCTTCACTATTGGTACTTGATACAAGCTTCTCCCAACGATGAACGGGCGCAAAAAGCGCAGTTCGACGATGAATTGATGGGACAATTGATTCGTTTTGTTTCATCGCACGAAGTAGGGCATACCTTAGGTTTGCGTCATAATTTCGGATCGTCGGCAACGGTTCCGGTCGAAAAATTACGCGACAAGGCTTGGGTGGAAGCTAACGGACACACTCCGTCGATTATGGATTATGCGCGGTTTAATTATGTAGCCCAACCGGAAGACAATATCGGCCCCGACGGACTTTTCCCGCGCATCGGAATTTACGACGAATGGTCTATCGAATGGGCTTATCGTTACCTTCCCCAATTTGATACGCCCGAAGATGAAGTTCCATATAATAATCAATTGGTTATGGACAAATTAAAATCGGATAAACGCTTCACTTTCGGAACGGAAATCGACCCCGACGACCCCCGTAATCAAAGTGAAGATATGGGCGATAACGCTATGCTGGCAAGCGCTTACGGAATCGCAAACCTGAAACGGATAGTTCCGAATGTATTGGCTTGGACGAGAGAACCTGACAAAAATTACGGAAAAGCCACTACATTATACACCGAGATTGTGAGACAATTCGGTCGTTATGCCGGTCATGTGGCAAAATATGTAGCCGGCATTTACCGCACTCCTGTCGTTGTCGAGCAAAGCGAAAACAGTGTCGAATTTGTTCCTGCCAATTTGCAGAAAGAAGCGGTGCAATTCCTGAACGAGCAGGTTTTTGCTACTCCCAAATGGTTAATAGACAAATCGTTGATAGAAAAAGCTTCGGTCGATCCGATTGTTGCTATCGGGAATGTTCAAAAAACAACTATCGACCGCTTGATTAATCGGAATACCTTGGATAAAATGATTCGCAACGAAGCCTATAACGGCCAATCGGCTTACATGACCGATGATTTGTTTCGGGATTTGAAAAGAGGAATTTGGTCGGAATTATCCGGAGGTGTAGCGATTGATGTTTATCGCCGGAATTTGCAGAAAAATTATGTGGCAGCCTTAATCGGGATTTTGAATGCGAATGTGCAACCTTCGTCCGATGCAACAGGGATTGCAAGAACGCAGTTGGTTGATTTACAGACGATTATCAAAAGATCAATCGCTTCTTCTTCGGGTGTAAAACGTAGTCACTTGATTGATTTGAATGCTCAGATTGAGAAAGTTTTAGAGCCGAAGAAGTAATTTAGGCTCAGTTGCAAAAGCCTGTGTTAAGTAGAAGCAACAGACCGCAGGTCTGTCGCCTCTGCTAAACACAGGGTTTTGCAGGTGACTCACAAGTGCTTGTGTCGCCGGATTCTCTACATAATATTCAATTATCCAACGGTTCTTGTATAATCAAAGTAAAAAGAGTTGTTGTACATTTGTGGCGGAAAGATTGCAGTTTTGGAACTTAACTTGTTGATAATTAACGTTTGTGCGCAGGATGAGACTCGAACTCACATACCGGAACCGGCACTACCCCCTCAAAGTAGCGTGTCTACCAATTTCACCACCTGCGCTGAGAAGTGGGCGCAAAGATAAGCGTTTTTGTTTGAAAAATCAAAAAAATTCGTAAAAATTTCTGTAAAACCGTCGCCACGATGCTGTTAAGTTTGGGCGTGGCTATTGAAGTGGTAAGTGAGATTTTGGGACGCGCCGATATTAGAACCACCCAAATTTATGCAAAGGTTTTAACGGAACAAGTAAAAACAGGTTAATTCTTTTTTTTGAGGTGCTATTGGCTTTTTCAATGTATTTAACAAGTCCGCAGGACTTGCCTGTGAATAACCCCCAGATTTATCTGGGGGTTGTGATACGCCTCCTTTCACCGAACGCCGGAG